>DAISVW010000024.1:11728-14721 GCA_036826695.1 Aestuariivirga sp. | reverse complement strand
GGGTCTGGCAGACGCTTCTCAAAGTTCCGGTTGGACAGGCAACAACCTATTCCGACATCGCTGCTCATCTCGGCAGCCCCCGAGCCAGCCGCGCGGTGGGGACGGCTGTGGGAAGAAATCCGCTTTCGTTCGTGGTGCCCTGTCATCGGGTGCTTGGAAAGTCGGGTGGGCTCTGCGGTTATCACTGGGGCCTGACCCGCAAACAGGCGATACTGGGCTGGGAAGCCGGTTTGGTCTCCGCCCCCTAGTGCGTCAGGGCGCTATTTCCCAGTCTTGCGAAGCCGTACGATGATATCGACGCGGTCGATCTCGGTTGCTGGCGGCAGCGGTGGAAGGCCTCTGAGTTCGATATCGTTGGCTCCAATATCGACCAGTGAGCCGCTGTCCTCGAGAAAGTAATGAAAGTGGTTCGAGGTATTGGTATCAAAGAATGTGCGCTGCCCCTCGAAAGCCACTTCACGCAGCAGGCCTGCGGCCTTGAACTGATTGAGCGTATTGTAGACAGTGGCAAGAGATACGCCGATCCTGGCGGCCTGCGCCTCCTGGTGAAGGGACTCTGCGCTGACGTGGCGGTCGCCCGCATCAAACAGGATCATTGCCAGTGCCAGCCTTTGCCTCGTGGGGCGCAGGCCAGCGAGTCTCAGCCGGTCGGCGAGATTTGGTTGTTTCATGTTCATTTGAATTGCCACTATACGCGAAACAGGTTTTGCGACGCAATATCGATGCCAGGGGGTGCCGATGCCTTTCCGAATGTGGACTTGGACCGGCAATTTCCCTGTGATATTAACGTGAAGAGACGGATTGGCCAACGCGGCCTGAAGCTTGAGGCAGAATGAGCGAACAGAAAACTACCTATGGCTATGACGACCTGCTGGCCTGTGGACGCGGTGAGCTTTTCGGGCCTGGCAATGCCCAGTTGCCGCTGCCGCCCATGTTGATGTTCGACCGGATCACAGAGATCTCCAAGGAGGGCGGAGCTGCGGGCCTCGGCAAGGTCGTGGCGGAATTCGACATCAGGCCCGACCTCTGGTTCTTCGGCTGTCATTTCAGGGGTGATCCGGTGATGCCAGGCTGTCTCGGCCTTGATGCGCTGTGGCAGATGACCGGATTCTTCCTTGGCTGGCTCGGGGAACCCGGCCGTGGAAGGGCGCTTGGGGTCGGAGAAGTCAAGCTGAGCGGAATGGTTACGCCGATCGTCAAACGGGTGACCTATGAGGTCGAAATCACCCGGCTCATCCTCCGCCGCCTCAAGATGGCAGTCTCCAACGGTATCATGAAAGCTGATGGCGAGACGGTCTATCAGGTTACTGACATGAAGGTCGGGCTGTTTCAGCCCGTGGCCTGAGAAAGGAAACAAGATGCGGCGAGTCGTGGTCACCGGGCTTGGCGTCGTGTCGAGTATCGGCAACAACGTGCAGGAAGTCTTGAGCTCGCTTTACGAGGCAAAGTCTGGGATCGTGAAGGCGGATGCGTACGAGAAGCTTGGCTTTCGGAGCCAGGTTCACGGCGCGCCAACCTTCGACCTTGAAACAGTCGACCGCCGCGTCAGGCGCTTCATGGGAGATGGCGCCGCATGGAACTATATCGCCATGCAGCAGGCCATCGTTGATTCCGGGCTTGAGGAAAACG
This sequence comes from Aestuariivirga sp., assembly GCA_036826695.1. GTDB lineage: Bacteria > Pseudomonadota > Alphaproteobacteria > Rhizobiales > Aestuariivirgaceae > Aestuariivirga. The sequence goes on along the minus strand of DAISVW010000024.1, from coordinate 13,092 downwards.
ACGTCAAGAACGACCGGACCGGCATCATCATGGGCTCCGGCGGTCCGTCAACCCGGACCATCGTGCAGGCGGCGGATACCACCCGTGAAAAAGGCCCCAAGCGCGTCGGACCGTTTGCAGTGCCGGCCGCCATGTCGAGCACCAATTCAGCGACACTGGCAACACCTTTCGGCATTCGCGGCGTCAACTATTCGATTTCCTCGGCCTGTGCGACGTCAGCCCATTGTATCGGCAATGCGGCAGAACTCATCCAGTGGGGAAAGCAGGATATCATGTTCGCAGGCGGCGGCGAGGAGCTGGATTGGACGCTGTCGGTGTTATTCGATGCCATGGGCGCCATGTCGAGCAAGTACAACGAGACCCCAGCCAGGGCATCCCGGGCCTATGACAGGAATCGAGACGGGTTTGTGATCGCCGGCGGGGCTGGAACCGTGGTGCTGGAGGAATTGGAGCACGCCAAGGCGCGCGGCGCCAGAATCTATGCCGAGCTCGTGGGCTATGGCGCGACCTCTGACGGTTACGACATGGTTCAGCCATCGGGCGAGGGAGCGATCCGCTGCATGAAGCAGGCGATGAGCGGTGTCGGTCGAGTTGACTACATCAATCCGCACGCCACCTCCACGCCGATTGGTGACAAGAAGGAAATCGAAGCCATTCGAGAGGTGTTTGGAGGGAGGATTCCGCCGATCTCCGGAACCAAATCGTTGACTGGCCATTCGCTGGGTGCGGTGGGCGTTCAGGAAGCGATCTACTCGATCCTGATGATGAAGAACAACTTCATCTGTGAAAGTGCCAACATTGAAGAGATCGATCCGGAGTTTGCCGATATCCCGATCGTCCGCAAGCGCGTCGACAACGCCAGCATCGATACCGTGATGTCGAACAGCTTTGGCTTCGGCGGCACCAATGCAACGCTCGTTTTCCAGCGCTATAACGGCTGATATTTCCATGATTGATTCATTGATGGCCGGCCGCCGCGGACTGATCATGGGCGTTGCCAACGACCATTCAATTGCCTGGGGCATCGCCCAGCAGTTGCACAGGAGCGGCGCCGAACTCGCCTTCACCTATCAGGGAGAGGCCTTTGGCCGCCGCGTCAAGCCGCTCGCCGAGTCGGTCGGATCAGACATTCTCCTGCCCTGTGACGTTGAGGAGATCGGCACCGTCGACGCGGTGTTCGAGGACCTCAAGACGAGGTGGGGCCGCATTGATTTCGTGGTGCATGCCATCGCCTTCTCGGACAAGAATGAACTGAAGGGAAAATATGCCGATACCACGCGTGAGAACTTCATCCGCACCATGGTGATCTCGTGTTTCTCCTTTACCGAGATCGCCAAGCGCGCCGCAGCCTTGATGCCGGATGG
>DAISVW010000024.1:0-11628 GCA_036826695.1 Aestuariivirga sp. | reverse complement strand
GTTACTGGAGAAATCCACTATGTGGACTCGGGCTACAATATCATTTCCATGCCGCGTCCGCAGGACCTCAAGCCGGACTGACAGAGTCCAGATAGTTTTCGGCGACAAGGGATGTGATGCTGGGGTTGCGTCCGTTCAACGGATTGTCGGGATTCCATGAAAGGCGGGTTTCGTAGAAACGGCTCGCCAGCGCATCATACATCAGCAAACGGCCGGCAAGGCTCTCGCCGATCCCCAGAATTTCCTTGATCACTTCCATGGCCTGCATCGAGCCGAGAATTCCAGGAAGCGCGCCCAGAACGCCTGCCTCCTCGCAAGCCGGAAACAGGCCACGCGGAGGCAATTCGCCCATCAGGCATCGGTAGCTTGGCCAAGGCGATCCATCCGGCGCTGTCTGATGAGGCTTGAACGTTGACAACTGCCCGTCAAACTGGCCTACGGCGGCCGAGACCAGTGTTTTCCCGGCGAAGTAACAGGCGTCACTTACCAGGTAGCGAGTCGGGAAGTTGTCGCAGCCATCCGCCACGATGTCATAATCCGAGATGATATCAAGTGCGTTCTCCACGGTAATGCGAAGCCTGTGCTCTACAATCCGTATGTGCGGGTTCAGTCCCTGCAGGCTCTCTCTCGCACTTGACGTCTTGGCCACACCAACCCGTGCCGTGGTGTGAATGATCTGGCGCTGCAGGTTTGAGATGCTGACGCTGTCATGATCGGCGATGCCGATCGTTCCGACTCCTGCTGCCGCAAGGTAGTAAAGCAATGGCGCGCCAAGGCCACCCGCGCCAATTACCAGGACCTTTGCCTGTTTGAGCTTGTTCTGTCCGGGTCCGCCCACTTCATGCAGCACAAGGTGGCGGGCATAACGCTCGACCTCTTCGCCGGAGAGCGCCATCAGCGTTTTCCTGAAGAACCGAAACCTGCAGTGCCCCGCGCGGTATCCTCAAGCTCGAGCAGTTCGTGCCACGAAATGCGCGTCACCGGAGCTATCACCATCTGGGCAATTCGATCGCCCCGGGCGATGAAGAAATCCTGCTCGCCGTGATTGATCAGCGGTACCCTGATTTCGCCGCGATAATCGCAGTCGATCGTGCCGGGTGCATTGAGCACGGTCACGCCGTGCTTTACCGCCAGCCCTGAGCGCGGCCTGACCTGGGCTTCAAAACCTTCCGGCAACGCTATTGCCAGGCCTGTAGGCACCAAGCCACGCGCCCCTGGCTTCAAGGTCATATCCGCTGCGGCACGAAGGTCCATGCCGGCTGCACCGGCTGTTTCATAGGCTGGCAACGGCAAGCCTTCGCCGTTCGGCAAACGCCTGATGGCCACCCTGGTCATTCAGCTGCCTTGTGCTGCAGCATCAGCATCTGGGCCAACCTCTCCATCAGTTTGCGGCCAACATCCTGCTTGCTCATCTCTGGCCAGCTTTCAATACCTTCGGGCGTCACGAGGTGGACTGTGTTGCGGTCTCCACCAAATACGCCAGTCGGCTGGCTGACGTCATTCGCAACGATCATATCACAGCCTTTTCGCTTCAGTTTCTGGACTGCGTGTTCCGTTATCTTCTCGGTTTCGGCAGCGAAACCGACGACAATTTCGGGCCGGGCGCGGCTGCGTGAGATTGAGGCCAGAATGTCAGGGTTTTCTGAAAGGACAAGGCTTGGAGGGCCTGCTTCGGTCTTCTTCAGTTTCTCACGCGCCTGTGTTTTCACCCGCCAGTCAGCCACGGCGGCGGTGAAGATGGCGATATCGGCTGGCATCTCCTTTTTGCAGGCAGCAAGCATATCCTGCGCGGTTTCGATACTGACAAGCCTTAAGCCGGGCGGCGGCGGAAGTGACACGGGTCCGGAAATCAGTATTGTTTCGGCGCCCAGCTCGGCAGCGGCCTCTGCGATGGCGTAACCCTGTTTGCCGGAGGAATGGTTGGAAATGAAGCGCACGGGGTCAATGGGTTCGCGGGTTGGCCCAGCGGTGATCACCACCCGCCGGCCGGCCAGGGACTGCGCCTTCGGGGTCAACATGGCAACGATAGTGGTGAGTATGTCACCTGGTTCCGCCATGCGGCCTGGCCCAAACTCGCCGCAAGCCATTTCTCCATCGGTGGGTCCGACGAAGGCAATGCCGTTGCGCCGCAGGGTTTCCACGTTCTGATGAGTGGCGGGATGCCGCCACATCCTTACATTCATGGCTGGTGCCACGAGCACAGGCTTGTCAGTTGCGAGGAGGGCGGTTGAGGCAAGGTCATCGGCCAGGCCATGAGCCATCTTGGCCATCAGATCGGCGGTGGCAGGAGCCACTACAACGAGGTCGGCAGACCGCGAAAGCTGGATATGACCCATCTCTACCTCATCGGTCAGGCTGAAAAGGGCGGTGTAGACCTTTTCGCCCGCGAGGCTGGCAAGTGACAGCGGCGTGACGAATTCCTCCGCTGCCCTGGTCAAGATGATGCGAACCCGAGCGCCACGCGTCTTGAGCAGTCGCACGAGTTCATGCGCCTTGTAGGCGGCAATGCCGCCGCCAATGATCAGAAGTACCGCTTTTCCGGCCAGTGATGTCATGACGTCCGATTATGCCAGCAATCCGGCAGCACTGCCAGCGGGGGTCAGCGAAGAAGGCTTAATGCGATTACCGCCAGCGAAACTGCCCCCAGTGCCAGCCAGATTTGCGTCCAGTGGCGGCCTCGTTCAACGCTGCGGTCTGCCGCTAGGTCAGACAGCAAAGTGGTAGCGCGCTGAGCCTCGCCAAGCATCGCTGGAAGACCGGCAAATAGGCTCGCCAGCGTCATTGAGGCGTCCTCCAGCCGGCCCGCCGGCCCGAGCTTGCGCTCGATCCAGGTTCTGACCACCGGTTCGGCTGTCACCCACATGTTGAGATTTGGATTGAGCGTGCGAGCCACGCCCTCGACAACCACCATGGTCTTCTGCAGAAGCAGAAGCTGAGGTTGGGTCTGCATATCGAATTGGGCTGTGACCTCGAACAGCTGAGTGAGCAGGCGCGCCATTGAAATCTGATTGGCCGCCCGGTCCATGATCGGCTCGCCGATGGCGCGGATTGCCTGTGCGAAAACCGCTGGGTCATGGGTGCGTGGCACATAGCCTGCTTCGAAATGAACCTGGCTCACCCGCAGATAGTTGCGGGTAATGAAACCATGGAGGATTTCCGCCAGAAATCTGCTCTCGTCGCGGCCCAGCCGCCCGACAATGCCGAAATCCACGGCAACGAGATTTCCAGAGCAGTCGATGAACAGGTAGCCCTGAAGCAAAACGGCATAAAAGAAGCCAACGCGGATCGCGTGACGCATGAAACTCTGGATGACCGTATCGCCCAGCTTCACCAGGTCGAAGCCCTGGGCGCGCAGACTTTCGACATCGGAAATCGGCGTGCCGTCGATCCATTCGGTGGTCAGCACTTCGCGGCCGGTGCGCTCCCAATCGACCTTCGGAACCCGGAAGCCAGGGTCATCGCGGGTGTTTTCGGCCATTTCCGATAGGGCCGCAGCCTCCATGCGCAGGTCAAGCTCCTGCTTCATGGATTGCTCGAGCATATGAACCGCGGCGACCGGCCGCAGCCTTCGGCCTTCAGCACTCAAGCGCTCCATCAGCCGGGCGGCGAAGTAGAAACTGCCGAGATCCGAGGCAAACCGCTTGCCCACGCCCGGCCGCAATACCTTCACTGCCAGCTCGCGGCCGTCCGGGCTTGTCGCTTTGTGCACCTGTGCGATCGAGGCAGCCGCGACGGGTGGGCCGAAATCTACGAAAAGCGTGTCTACGTCGGCTCCCAGATTGCGGCGGATGATGTCGCGCGCCTCGGCTGCCGGGAAGGGCGGCAGCCGGTCCTGAAGCGCTTTAAGGTCAAAGGCGCGCTGTGGCCCGACAAGATCCGGCCGGGTGGCCAGGAACTGACCGAGCTTGAAGTAGCTGGGTCCGAGCGATGACAGCGCTGCGGCAACCGGATTTTCTTGGTCTCTGGGCGGCTTGCGCGTGCCCAACTTGGCGATCGATAGCAGTAGCCGGGCAGACCATGGCAGCTGGTCGAGTTGCTCAGGCGTCAGCAGGGCGTCATAAGCGGCCAGAGTGCGTCCAGCGCGGAGGAGGTTGAAGCTATACCGGACGCTGTCAAACATCAGACGCGCCAGCCGGAATGGATCGCCACCACGCCGCCCGTCAGATTGCGATAACTCACCCTTGCAAACCCGGCGTCCTCGATCATCGCCTTGAAATCATCCTGCTTTGGGAAGGTTCGGATCGATTCGACGAGATAGCGGTAGGGCTGGCCGTCGCCGGTCACCACTTTGCCAATTGCCGGTATCGCCGTGAAAGAATAGGCGTCGTAGATCCTGTCGAGAAACGGTACATCGACTTGCGAGAATTCGAGGCACAGAAAGTGGCCGCCGGGTTTCAGTACCCTGTAGGCCTCGGCAAGCGCCTGGCTGATATGGGTGACGTTGCGGATGCCGAAAGCGATGGTGTAGCCGTCGAAACCCTTGTCTGGAAAAGCCAGCGACTCCGCATTACCGACCGAGAAGCGGCAGCGGCCGAGCAGTCCTTCCGTTTCGGCGCGGCGCCTCCCCTCGGTGACCATTTCAGGCGAGATATCCGCGACGGTGACCCGGACATTTGGGCCCCCGGCCCGGAGAATCCGGAACGCCACGTCACCGGTGCCGCCCGCCACGTCGAGATGCGCGAAAGCCGCCTGCCCGCGCGGCGGGTTCAGCATGGCCACAAGATCGTCTTTCCACAGCCGGTGGAGGCCCACCGACATCAGGTCGTTCATCTGATCATAGCGCGCTGCGACCTTGGAAAAGACCTCGTTGACAAGGCCCTGTTTCTCTTCCTCCGCTACCTGGCGGAAACCGAAAGCTACAATCTGCTCGTTCGTCTTTCTTGTCATAAGGAGGGGTCCTAGCGCCAAAACTCTATCGTTTCAGCATTGATTTGAGTTCGCCGAGCCGCATGGCGCCAGTTACTTGAGCGAGCACGAAGTAGCTGACCATGCCGCCGCCAACCAGCAGTAGCAGGCCCCAGGCGGCTGAAATGAAGCCAGCGTTCTGAGCATAGTTGGCGCGCAACAGCCATTGCCCGGCCAGCAGCAATGCCCCCATGACCAGGGTTGAGATCAGGATCCGTGGTAGCCGCTTGCGGGAGCGGTCATCCAGCGTGAACCAGCCGCGGTGTGACAATGTGGCGGCCAGAAGCAAGGCGTTGACCCAGGCGGCGATCGAGGTGGCGAGGGCGATGCCAACATGACCCATGAGATGCGAGAGGATCAGGCTGCCTGCCACGTTGAGGGCCACCGAGACCAGCGCGAAACGCATAGGTGTCTTTGTGTCCTCGCGGGCAAAGAAGCCGGGCTGAAAGACTTTCGTCAGCGAAAAGGCCGGCAGCCCGCTTGCAAAGGCCAGCAACGCCGGCGCCACCGCCAACGTGTCGGCCCGCGTGAAGGCGCCATGTTCGAACACGGTGTGAATGATGGGGGCTGGAATGGCCATCAATGCGATAGCTGCTGGCAGCGTCAGGAACATCGAGAGCTCAAGAGCCCGGTTTTGGCTGGATAGAGCTCCCGCCTCGTTGCCAGCTCTCAGCTTGCGCGACAGGTCCGGCAGTAGAACAACACCTATGGCTACACCGATTACGCCTAGCGGAAGCTGATAGAGCCGGTCGGCGTAATAGAGGAATGCCACGGCACCGTTGATGGTTGTTGCAATCATCGTGGCGACCAGCAAATTGATTTGCATGACCCCGCCTGACACAATCCCCGGTATTGATAACGCAATGACCCGCCGGACTTCAGGAGTCAGCCGCGGCCAGCGCGGCAAGAGCCGCATTCCCGCCCTCCGGCAAGCAATTGCCAAGAGTGCATATTGCGCCACGCCAGAAGCAAAGACACCCCATGCAAAGATGTAGCCTGTGGCCGGCGTGTTACCGGTGGCGAGCAGCCATACCACGACATTAGATGCGATCATTACCACATTCAAAAGGATCGGCGCGGCCGCCGCGGCCGTGAATCTATTCAGGCTGTTGAGAACGCCGGACTGCAGGGCGGTCAGTGACATGAACAGCAGATATGGAAAGCAGATGCGCGTCAGATCTACTGTGAGGTCGAAAACACTGCTCTCCGCCCGGAAACCGGGTGCGATCACATAGATCACCAGTGGCATTGCGACCATTGCAGCAGCTGAAAAAACCAGCATCCAAGCTAGCAGTACTGAGAAAACTTCGACTGCGAAGTCACGGGCTTTGGCCTCGCCTTCTCCCTCGACCTTCTTGGCGAAGAGAGGAACAAACGCATTGTTGAATGCGCCCTCCGCAAACAGGGCGCGAAAGAGATTTGGAAAACGCTGAGCCACGATGAATGCTTCGGCGACAAAGCCAGTTCCCAGAGTGAATGCGATGAGTTGATCCCGCAGGAAACCAAGAATACGGCTTACCAGCGTTAGTCCACCGACAGTTGCCGCTGCTCTGAAAAGGGACATCGCGGATCAAGCCTGTGCCTGAACAGGCAGCGCTGGCTTCAGAATACTGCCGAGCACAGCCTCGATCTGTTTGCGCCGCACCGTATTCTCGATCTTTCCTCCTGTCAGGTCGGTTACATAAAAAACGTCGATGGCTTTCTCACCAAAAGTGGTTATGTGCGCCGACGTGATGTTGAGATTCAGCTTGTATAGCGCCTCTGTGAGATCATAGAGCAGCCCAAGCCGGTCAAGTCCGTTGATCTCGATCACTGTAAGGCGATTCGATGATTGGTTGTCGATGATCACTCGTGGTTCTACCGTGAATGCCTTGATCCTCTGCTGCGGCTTGTAGGCACGCGCCACCGCTTCCCTCAGCTGTAGTTCGCCGCGCAAAGCCTTCCGCACCAGCTCAGCGATTCGTTCGCCTCGGCGACGCTCGTCCTCTTCGTCGGGAAACTCGCGTTGAATCAGGATGGTGTCCAGCGCCATGCCGTCAGTTGTAGTGAAAATCTGCGCACCCATGATGTTCGCACCCGCTGCGGCGCAGGCGCCAGTGATGAGCGCCAGCAGGCGTGGGTGATCTGGCGTGTAGACCGTAAGCTCCGTGATGGCCGTAAAGGCATCAGTCTCCAGGCTGGTCACAATGGTCTTGTGCTGGGTTCCCCGAATTAACTCTGCATGCTTTACTTGTTTCTCGGCTGTTGTGCCTAGCCAGTAAGCATCATAATGGCGGGCCGCATAAGCGTGCTTCTCGCTGTCGCTCCAGCCAGAAAGCCGCTTGAAAAAATCTGCTTGTGCATCAGCGACACGTTCGCGCCGCGACACCGCTGTGTGCCCTCCCGTCAACACGGGTTCCGCCTCTGCATACAAGCTGCGGAGCAACTGACCTTTCCAGCCGTTCCACACGCCTGGTCCGACGGCACGAATGTCAGCTACCGTCAGAATGATCAGCAACTTGAGCCGCTCCATGCTCTGTACCGCCGCACAGAAGTCCAATATGGTCTTGAAATCGTTGAGGTCCCGCATCTGTGATGTTTCGCTCATCAGCAGATGATGGCGCACCAGCCAGGCGACAGTTTCAGTTTCAGAAGCCGTGAGTCCGAGGCGCGGGCAGAGCTCAAGTGCGATGCGCTCTCCGGCAATCGAGTGGTCTTCTTTCCGGCCCTTGGCGATATCGTGAAGAAGCACTGCAACATAAAGAATGCGTCGACTGGTAATCGTGGGGAAGATTGCCGTCGACAGCGGGTGGTCATCCGACAGACGGCCACGCTCGATATCTGACAGATGGCCTACGGCTCGGATCAAATGCTCGTCCACCGTATAGTGATGATACATGTTGAACTGCATCATCGCCACAATACGGCCAAAGGGGGGAATGAAACGGCCCAGTACACCCGCCTCGTTCATCATGCGCAGAACGATATCCGGGGCTTCTGTCGCGGTGAGAAGCTCGAGAAACATTGCGTTGGCTTCCGGGCTATCGAGAATGCGACCCAACAAACGCAATGATGCGCGCAGCATCTTCAGGACATCTGGATGTATCTACGCGCCAGAACGGCATGCGATAACGCCAAGCCTGATCATGTAGACGGGGTCAATTTCGAAGACGTCCGAAGTCGCGGGCATGATACGCCCATTTTCGAGCTTGAAATGCGGATAGTCACGAAGGCTCCCGGATGTTCTGGAAATCAGGCGGCCGATTACCCGGCCGAGGCCAGGCGTGTCTTTGACATGTTTTGCTTCAAGGCTGGCGGAAAGAATGCGCGTCAAATCGCCCACATCCTTGGTGACGAGGAAATAGTGCTTCATGAAACGCTCGACATGCTTCAGCCCGCCATGTGCCTTGTAACCGAGGCGTTCGGCGATATCCGGCTGGCGGTCGAAGCTGAGCCGGTCGCCGCCCCGTCTAGCTAGGAAATGAAGGTGGCAGCGCACCGCCCAGAGAAATCGCTCACATTTCTTGAAGGTTGCCAATTCCTCGCGTGAGAAGGCCCCCTTCTTCGCGAGCTCGTCAGTCGAGTTTGTGGCATAGGTGTATTTCGCTATCCAGAACAGGGTGTTGAGGTCACGGAGGCCGCCCTTCCCGTCCTTTACGTCAGGTTCGACCACATACCTGCTTTCACCGACCTTGAGGTGTCGCAGGTCGCGCTCTCTGAGCTTTTCCGCTATGAACTGCTTGGTATCTCTGGACACGATTTGGCGGCGGAATTCGGCGGCCAATCGGTCAAACAGAGTTTCTTCCCCACATATAAACCGCGCCTCGAGGAGCGATGTCAGAATCGTGTTGTCGGAGCTTGCGAGCCTGATGCATTCGTCGATGTTGCGGGTAGCGTGCCCCACCTTCTGCCGGGCGTCCCAAAGGCAATAGAGGATGAATTCCACAATACTGCGAACCCGATCGGTCTGGCGAGAGGGCAGAATGAACAGCAGGTCGATGTCGGACCCTGGCGCGAGCGTACCGCGACCATAACCACCGACAGCGACGACGGCGATGCGCTCTTCAGTTCCGTGCGCCGTGAAAAGCTCTTTGCCTGCGAAGTCGAATAGGCTTCGGATGAGCTCGTCTTCTGCCAAACTGAGTGATTCCGCGCAGTGTGTACCGTTGCCATCCGCGAGAAGCTGCCGTTCAGCGTTGACATGGGCCTGTTCGAGAGCTCTCTTCAGGATCGTAACGATCGCTAAGCGGAGAGCGCCTGCATTGTTGGGGTGAGCAACTAAAGCAGCCCGCATCTCTTCCTTCAGAGCACCAGCCTCCATCAACCTCAGGGATGTCGGCTTCACGGCTTGGGCGCCCCGAGAAGCGACTTCAATTCATAGATCAACGTGAGTGCCTCTCGCGGCGACAGTTCGTCGGCAATGATTTTGACCAGTCTTTTCTCTACTTCGCTTTCGTGTCCTGGTTGTTGTCGTTTGGCCGCAGCGAACAGTGGCAGTTCGTTGGCAAGCCCTGTGCGAGGGGTCTTGCTACCTTCACGCTCCAGCCGGTCCAGAACGGACTGGGCTCTCTCAATCACTGTTTGTGGAAGTCCCGCAAGTTTGGCAACATGAATACCGTAGGACCGGTCAGCAACTCCAGGCACAACCTCGTGGAGGAATACAATGTCACCTCTCCATTCTCTCACTTTCATGGTGGCGTTGGCAAGATGTGGCAACTTGCCAGAGAGCTGTGTCAGTTCATGATAGTGGGTCGCGAACAGTGCTCGGCACTTGTTGACGGTATGAAGATGTTCCAGTGTCGCCCAGGCGATAGACAAGCCATCATAGGTGGCGGTGCCGCGCCCTATCTCGTCCAGGATCACGAAGCTCCGCTCTGTGGCCTGGTTGAGTATTGCTGCGGTTTCGACCATTTCGACCATAAATGTGGAGCGTCCGCGCGCCAGGTCGTCTGCCGCACCGCCGCGGCTGAATAGCCGGTCCACCGCGCCGAAGTGCGCCTCTGTCGCAGGAACGAAAGAGCCCATTTGTGCCAGGACTACAATGATTGCATTCTGCCGAAGGTAAGTGGACTTACCCGCCATATTGGGTCCCGTCAGCAGGCAAAGCCTCTTTTCATCGCCTGACATCTCACAGTCATTTGGGATGAAGGATCCGTTGGCACCGTCATGCAAGGCGGCCTCGACCACGGCGTGGCGGCCACCCTTCACGGTGAAGCGGGTTGTACCGTCAACCCGTGGCCTCACATAACGCCGCCGGTCAGCAACTTCAGCCAGCGCTGCTGCCGCATCAAGCCGGGCCGCTGCATCGGCCAAGCTGGATAGCAGGCTGCGCCTAGCCATCACTCTGTTGCAAAGGTCTGCGAAGATTTCCTGTTCAACGGCAAGCGCCCGTTCGGCCGCCGCTGCGATACGTTGATCCAGCGAGGCCAGTTCGGTAGTTACGAAACGTACGGCGTTTGCCACCGTCTGGCGGTGAATGAACATGCCGGACTGTTCGGGTGATTGCAGGTTGCCGGCGGCGGTGGCTGGGACTTCGACAAAATAGCCCAGAATGTTGTTGTGTTTGACTCTCAGCGTCTTGATACCGGAGAGATCGCAATAGCGATTCTGGAGGTTGGCAATCACTTTCCGGGTTTCGTCCCGAAGATCACGATTTTCGTCAAGGTCGGCTGAGTAGCCAGGTTTCACAAAGTTGCCGTCGCGCGCGGAAGGAGGCAGATCGCGGTCAAGCGCAGCGTCAAGCTCACCCGCAAGTTCGAGATCGCTCCACTCAAGTGCCTCGCAGATGGCGAGGAGATTGCCTGGCAGGCCACCTATGGCGGCGCTGCTGGACACCCGTTGGCCGAGCCTCCTCGAGACGACGAGGCCGTCTCGAATGGCGGCGAGATCACGCGGTCCCCCGCGGGCGATGGCAACCCTCCCCAGTGCCCGTTCGAGGTCGGGCATTCCCAATAGCTGATGGCGAACGTTCTCGCGCAGCTGGGAGTCGGAAACGAAGTGGTCAACCTCGTCAAGCCGGTCTGCGATGGCATACGGATCGGTTAACGGATTTGCCAGTCGCGTGCCAATGCAGCGGGAGCCGGCAGCGGTTACTGCCAAGTCGATCACCGATAACAAACTGCCCTTCCTGTCACCTTGCAGGGTTCGGTGCAACTCGAGATTGGCGCGGCTGGCTGGATCGATGAGGAGGGTAGCTGATGGCTGATCGTGGCGAGGCGGTCGCAGGTGCGGCATTCGGCCCGCCTGGGTTACGACTATGTAGTCCATCAACCCGCCGAGAGCGGAGATTTCGACCCGGGAAAAGCTGCCGAAGCCCTCCAGCGCCGCGACATCGAAGTACTCCTTCAGTTTTCGTTCTCCGGCGACTGAATCGAAACGCACGGCGGCAACGGGGCTTACGGGGGCTCCGTTTCGGGATAGCACTTCGGAAAAATCCGGGTCTTCCAGCATCCGGTCTGCGACGACGATTTCCCGCGGGTCAAGGCGGGCGAGATCAGCGGAAAGCCGGGCTTCTGAGCTCGTCATCACCGCCAGTTCGCCGGAGCTGATGTCGGCCCAGGCGATGGCGATCTCCCCTGACGCCTTGTTTCGGCTTACGCTCGCCAGGAAATTGTGGCTGCGGGAGTCGAGCAGGTTGTCCTCAGTCAGCGTGCCGGGAGTGACGAGGCGGACAATGTCGCGCCTCACCACGGCCTTGGCGCCGCTGCGCGCTGGCTTTCTGGCCTCGGCATGGCGACCATCGAA
>DAISVW010000023.1:0-14992 GCA_036826695.1 Aestuariivirga sp. | reverse complement strand
CAATCCCGACACGGCATTTGTCATTTGGCAAAAAGGCTCCTATTGCTGCGGGTCATTCACCACGGGATTCGGGTCTACCACAAACCATGAGCGACGGGTTTGAGCCTCGCAGCGCACACCGGGGGCGGTTCCGGCCTTTTGCCTCCTTCCTTGTCTCGCCCCCCTTCCTGACGCGGCTTCCCGCGCCCTTCGTCCGCTCAGTCGATTCTCCACGGCTTATGTTCGCCATGGAGATGTTTCCCATCGTCGGGCTGATCGTTGGCGCCGTCGTGGCGGGCGTGTTGATCCTCAGCCATATGCTCCATCTGCCAGACCTGTTTTGCGGCCTCATCGCGCTGGGCGCGGGGCTCCTGGTGACCGGCGCCTTCCACGAGGATGGCCTCGCTGATGTTGCCGATGGCTTCGGCGGCGGCGCCACTCATGAAGAGCGCCTGGCGATCATGCGTGACAGCCGCATCGGGGCTTTCGGCACGCTGGCGCTGGTGATCGTCATTCCGGCCCGCGCTGCCCTTCTGGCCGCACTTCTGGTGCTGCCACCCGCCGCCATCGTGGCGCTGCTGGCGGGAGCCGCCGCCTTCTCGCGGGCGCTGATGGTGGACCTCCTCTCCACCACCCGCCCGGCGCGCAGCAACGGCCTCTCGGTGCTCGCCGGACAACCGAGTCGGCGCACCGGCTTTGCCGCCATCGCCATCGGCGGCCTGGCGGCCGGCAGCGCCGCATCTGTCTACCTGTCGTGGGAAGTGGCGATCCTCTCGCTGATCGCCGCGCTGCTCGCGCTCGCCACGCTCCGCTCGCTCGCCATGCGCAAGATCGGCGGCCAGACCGGCGATGTCTGCGGCGCCGGACAGGTTCTGTCCGAGACCGCCATGCTGGCCGTCTTCGCGTCGGCGGTGGCTTTCGCTTGAACAGGTGGAAGTGCCGGGCAGGGTGCGGGATGGCGTTCTCTGCCTTAGCAACTGGAAAAAGAACTGGCTATCCACTATTCTTGCAATCATGAACGCACCTCACCAGCCCGCCATTGAAACGCCCTGCGTCAAGATCTGCGTGGTCGACCCCGAAACCGGCTTCTGCATCGGCTGCGGCCGCACCCGGAACGAGATCGGCGCCTGGCTGGGCATGAACGCAGAGACGCGCCGCGCGGTGATGGCCGAATTGCCGGAGCGTGTCGCCACCCTCACCCTGCGCAAGAGCCGGCGTGGCGGCCGCCAGGGCCGGCTCCGTTCCCGCGAACAGGGCTGAGCCTACTCCGCCGCCATCCGCGCGGCCACCTCGCCCATCGCCTTTTCCAGCACATCGAGTCCCGCGCCAGGCTTGACGGCCTCCTCCGAGAGTACGCGCCGCCACCAGCGCCCGCCCGGCACGCCATGAAACAGGCCCAGCATGTGGCGGGTGATGGCATGGAGGTGAACGCCAGCCGCCAGTTCGCGCGCCACATGGGGTTTCATCCGCGCCACGATGTCAGCACGGGTCATGCCCTGATCCGGCGCGCCGAACACGCGGCTGTCGACCCCGCTCAACAGCCACGGCGTCTGGTAGGCGGCGCGGCCCAGCATCACGCCGTCGACATGCGCGAGATGCGTCGCGGCGTCGTCGAGCGTGGCGATGCCGCCGTTGATGACGATCTCCAGATCGGGACGGCGCTCCTTGAGGCGGTAGACGCGGCCATAGTTGAGCGGCGGAATCTCGCGGTTCTCGCGCGGCGAGAGACCCTTGAGCCAGGCCTTGCGGGCATGCACGATGAACACCGTGACGCCGGCCTCGCTGACGACATCGACAAACCGCGAGAAGTCCTCTTCCTCGTCCTGGTCATCGATGCCGATCCGGCATTTCACCGTCACCGGCAGGCGCACCGCCTGGCGCATGGCGCCGAGGCAATCGCGCACCAGTTCCGGCTCGGCCATCAGGCAGGCGCCGAAGCGCCCGGTCTGCACGCGGTCGGACGGGCAGCCGACATTGAGATTGATCTCCGCGTAGCCGAAATCCTCGCCCCATTTCGCGGCCTCGGCGAGAAGTGCCGGGTCGCTGCCGCCGATCTGCAACGCCACCGGCTGTTCGGCGTGATCAAAGCCGAGGAGCCGTTGCCGGTCGCCATGGCGGATCGCCTGCGCCGTCACCATTTCGGTGTAGAGCAGCGCATGGCGCGTCAGCTGGCGGTGGAACATCCGGCAATGCCGGTCGGTCCAGTCCATCATCGGGGCAACGCAGAAACGGCGGCTGGGCGCGGTCATTACCGCCGTTCAATACATCGACTTGATGCTGTCAAGCTCACGGGCGAGGCCCGCCTCGTCGCGGCGGGCGATCAGCCCGGCGATCACCGGCAGGCGCGGGCCGATCAGCGCGCCGGTTACCTGAAAATACTCATCCTCGCCGATCGTCACGGTGGGCTTGCCTTCGCCTGCCAGCATCAGGGCCACGCAGGCGATGGAAAACACCGCCACATTGGGTTCAGCCTCGGCGAAATAGCGGCTGCGTGCCGAAAGCAGCCCGATGCGCGCCACCGGCCCCTGCTCGACAAGGGCAATCAGGATGCGGGCCATCATTTCGCTTTCCAGAACCCCGTCCTCGGCCCGCGCCGCCAGCAGGCGCCGTGCCGCATCGACCCGGTGTTCGAGGATGAGCCAGGGTGGCGACCAGTAGCGCCCGGCGATGTGGATGGCGGCGCGGTAGAAATAAGCGTTGAAGGTGGGATTGTTGATCAGGCTGTCATCGCGGATGCCGCGCGCCACTTCCCGCATCAGCCCCGGCGTGAACGGCGACGGCAGCTTGCGCCAGCTGGGCAGGAACAGTGCGATCGACAGGTTGGCGCCAGCGCTCATCAACCGGTCAACGAGCCGGGCCGCCTGCGCGACGGCGCGGGAGAGGAACGGCGCCCGGCCGGGCTCGCCCTGGCTGAATCGGTCGGCATTGGCGAGATCGCGGATATAGAACTGGGCGGCGCGCAGGCTGTCGCGCACGCCCGCCGCGGCGCAGACGGCATGGGCGGCCAATGGAAGGCTGGCGGTTCGCGAGGCGCTGCTCATGGCGCTATTGAGCAAGGCGGGGGGCCAGCCGTCAAGCTGTCCTATTGTCCGCCGGCGGCGCGGCGAATGTCGGAAAGGCTGCGGGCCGGCGTGATCGCCTCGGGGTCGATGAGGCAATGGATGATCGCCGGCTTGCCGCTGGCCCTGGCCCGCGCCAGGGCGGGGGCGAATTCGGCGGTGACCGTGACCGTTTCGCCATGGCCGCCATAGGCCCTCGCAAGGGCCGCGAAATCCGGGTTTTTCAGGTCCGTGGCCGAGACCCGGCCGGGATATTCGCGCTCCTGATGCATGCGGATGGTGCCGTACATGCCGTTGTCGACCACCACCACGATGATCGGCAGGTCATACTGCATGGCGGTGGCGAATTCCTGCCCGTTCATCAGAAAGCAGCCATCGCCCGCGAAGGCGATCACCGCGCGGCCCGGCGCCAGCGCCTTGGCCGCCACCGCCGCCGGAACGCCATAGCCCATGGTGCCGGAGGTTGGCGCCAGCTGCGTGCCGAAGCCGCGGAACGGCCAGAAGCGGTGCACCCAGGTGGCGTAGTTGCCGGCCCCGTTGCAATAGATGGTATCGGCCGGCATCACGTCTCTGAGATGCGCCATCACGCCGGCCATCTGCAGGGCGCCCGGCGTTGCAATTTTCGCCGGATCGCTCCACGCGAGATACTCGGCATGCGCCGCCGTCATCTCAGCCGCCCAGGCCACGGCATTGGGCTTGGGCAGCGCCGCCGCGGCGGCCGCGAAGGCATGGGGTGTGGCAAGAATGCCGAGCCCGGTGCGGTAGACCTTGTTCAGCTCCTCCGCCCCCGGATGCACGTGAATGAGTTTTTCGCCATCGCCCGGAATGGCGAGCAGCGAATAGCTCTGCGACGGCATCTCGGAGAGGCGGCCGCCCACCAGCAGCAGGAGGTCGGCGTCTTTCACGCGCTTGAGCAGCTTCGGGTTGGGGCCGATGCCGAGATCGCCGGCGAAACTGGGGTGGTCCGCCGGAAACAGCATCTGGCGGCGGAACGTCACCGCCACCGGCAGGCTGTAGGCTTCCGCGAAACGGGCCAGATCGGCAACGCCTTGCGCCGTCCAGCCGGAACCGCCGGCCAGCACGACGGGCCGCTCCGCCGCCAGCCGGCGGCGGCGCAGCTCTTCCATATCCGCGGGGCCGGGGTGCATCACGGCGGGCGAAACCGGCGGCGCGTCGGCCACCTCCGCCATCTCGGTCAGCATATCCTCGGGCAGCGCCACCACCACGGGGCCGGGCCGTCCCTGCATGGCCACATGGAAGGCGCGGCTCACCAGCTCGGGGATGCGCTCGGCGCGGTCGATCTCGACCACCCATTTGGCCATGCTGCCGAACACCGCCTTGTAGTCGAGCTCCTGGAAGGCCTCGCGGTCCTTCATGTCACGCGCCACCTGGCCCACGAACATGATGAGCGGCGTCGAATCCTGCGAAGCGACATGGATGCCGCCGGAGGCATTGGTGGCCCCGGGACCGCGCGTCACCATCACGATGCCGGGGCGCCCCGTCATCTTGCCCGCGGCTTCCGCCATATAGGCCGCACCACCCTCCTGGCGGCACACGATGGCGCTGATCCCGGAGTCATGGAGCGCATCGAGCACCGCGAGATAGCTTTCGCCCGGCACGCAGAACACATGGTCCGTGCCATGGACCTTCAGCTGATCGACGAGGATCTGTCCGCCGCTGCGGCTGGTCATCGGTTGCTCCGCAGCAGCCTGGCGCGGGTTTCCGACACGGCGTTGGCATGGCCGTCAAAGCCCTCATAGGTGGCAATCACCTCGGCATGCCGGGCGAGTTCCGGATAGGCCCTGGCCGTGACATAGGCGACCGAGGTGCGCTTCATGAAGTCATGAACGGTGAGCGGCGAGCCGGTCTTCGCCCAGCCGCTGGTTGGCAGCACGTGGTTGACGCCGATCGTGAAGTTGCCGAGCGTCGGCGGCGTGTGGCGGCCGAGCAGGATCTCGCCCGCGTGTTCAAGGCGGCCAAGATATTGGAACGGCTCGTCGGCATGAACGCCCAGATGCTCCGGCGCATAATCATTGCAGAAGGCGATGGCCTCGGCCTCGTCGCGGGCCAACACGATGCCGCCCATCGGTCCGCCCAGCACGGTTTTGGAATAGCTGGCCCGCTGGGCGCCCATCTGCTTCCAGAATTCGGGGATCGCCTGCATCGCGTCCTCGGCCACCTGGCGGCTCCAGGTGACGAGAAAGGCCGATGAGTCCGGCCCGTGCTCGGATTCAATGATCAGGTCGAGGCCCGCAAGGCGGCCATCTGCGGTGTCGTCGGCGAAGATCACCAGTTCGCTGGGCCCCGCCGGGGTGCCGACGTCGATCAGATGCGAGACCAGCCGCTTGGCCGCCCCCACCCAGGGGCTGCCCGGCCCCACCACCTTGCTGCATTTCGGCACCGTGCGGGTGCCATAGGCGACAGCCGCGATGGCCTGCGCGCCGCCCGCCTTGAACACCCGCGAGACGCCGGCCATGCGCGCCGCCACCAGCGTGGCGTCATCGATGTGGCCGTCAGGCCCCGGCGGCGTGACGATGACGATGTCCTTGACCCCCGCCACCCTGGCCGGCGTGGTCTGCATCAGAACCGAGGACGGAAACGCCCCCTTGCCGCGCGGAATGTAGCAGGCGACGGAGGGAATGGCCGTCGTCCGGTCGCCGGCGAACACGCCGGGCTGGATTTCGTGGAACCACATTTCCTCGGGCTTCTGGTCTTCGTGGAACCTGCGGATCGCCACCGCCATGAAGGCCAAGGCTTCGCGCACCTTTGGATCGAGGGTCTTCTCGGCGCGCTCGAAATCCGCCTCGGTGGCGGCGATGGCATGGGCTTCGACCGGGGACTTGTCGAATTCGCGGGCGAAACGGGCCAGCGCCTCATCGCCGTCGCGGCGCACCGCCTCGATGATCGGCTTCACCTTGTCCTCGAACTGCGCGAGATCGGCCTCGGTGCGCCGCAACAGCCGGGCGCGTTCCGCCGCGCTCAGTTTCGCAAGATCGTGAAAGCTGATGGTCATGTTTGCCTGCCTTCGGAAGATGATGTCACGTCACCGCGGGATAAACTTCAAGGATGCCGCGGTAGATCATGTCGAGCGCCACATAGAGAATCACCGCAAGACCAAGATAGGCGATCCAGCGGTGCTTCTGGAGAAGCCTGGCGATCAGCGAGGCGGCCAGCCCCATGAGCGCCACCGACAGCGCGAGGCCGATGATCAGCACTCCGGGATGCTCGCGCGCCGCTCCCGCCACCGCCAGCACATTGTCGAGTGACATCGACACATCCGCGATGATGATCTGTGAGGCCGCCTGGGCGAAGGTCTTGCGGCCGGGCGGCGCACCGATCGTGCCGTCGGCGTTGATGTCCTCGCCGGTCACCGCCTCGACACCCTCTTCCTCGCCGTGGCTGTCGCGCAGTTCGCGCCACATCTTCCAGCACACCCACAAAAGCAGGATGCCGCCGACCAGAATGAGGCCAAGGATCTGGAGGAGCTGCGTCGTGAGGGCGGCAAAGACGATGCGCAACACGGTCGCCGCCGCTATGCCGACCAGGATCGCCTTGTTGCGCTGGTCCTTGGGCAGCCCCGAGGCGGCAAGGCCGATCACCACCGCGTTGTCGCCCGCCAGCACCAGGTCGATCATGATGACCTGGCCAAGCGCCCAGAGGGCCTCGCGTGTCAGCAGGGATTGCAGAAATTCCAAGGTCTGTGGTTCTCCGTCCGGCGGGTTTCAGCACCAAGGCGGCCCCGGTGGCAAGCGCTTCTTTAACCCGCTTCGCGCCACACCCGCGGGATGCTAGGCTGAAAGCATCGTCAGAGGAGCCGCGGCCATGGACATTCTGAATTTCTTCCGTTTCGAGGAGGCGGGCCGCCGCCTCGAAGACCTCGAAACCCCGGTGCCGGTGATCGACATCGGCGTCGTCGAAGCGAACCTCAGGCGCTGGCAGGCGCGCTGCGACAAGGCGGGCTTCGCCAACCGCCCGCACATCAAGACCCACAAGCTGGCGCCGCTCGCGCAGGCGCAAGTGGCGCTCGGCGCCAGGGGCGTCACCGTGCAGAAGCTGGGCGAGGCGGAAGCCATGGCGGAGGCCGGCATCGATGACATGCTGCTCACCTTCAATATCGTTGGCCACCACAAGCTGGAACGCCTCGCCGATCTCATGCGGCGCACCGCCATAAAAGTGGTGGCCGACAATCACGCGGTGCTCGATGGCCTGACACACGCCGCGCAGGCGGCCGGGCGGGATTTGTCGGTGTTGGTCGAATGCGACACCGGGGCTGGCCGCAACGGCGTGCAGAGCCCTGAGGACGCCGTCAACCTTGCCCAGGCCATCGACCGCCAGCCGGGCCTGGTCTTCGGCGGACTGATGACGCTGCCCAAGAACGGCGCGCGCGGCCAGATGCAGCATTTCCTCGATGCCGCTCGGCACGGCCTTGACCGGACCGGGCTTGGCGTTCCCGCCGTGTCGACCGGCGGCACGCCCGACATGTGGAAGGACGATGGCCTGGCCGAGATCAGCGAATACCGCGCCGGAACCTACATCTACAATGACCGCATGCAGGTGGCGGCGGGCTCGGCGGCGCCGGAGGATTGCGCGCTGAGCGTGCTCGCCACGGTGGTGAGCGTGCCGACGGCGGAGCGCGCCATGACCGATGCCGGCTCCAAGGCGCTGACCAGCGATCTCCTGGGGCTCGAGGGCTATGGCGAGGTGCGGGCGCTTTCCGGTGCGCGGGTCTACGCCATGTCGGAGGAGCACGGCTTTCTCGACATCTCGAAGCTCAACCACAAGCCGAAGGTGGGAGAACTCCTGCGCATCACGCCGAACCACGTCTGCCCGGTCACCAACCTCTTCGACAAGGTGATCTTCGTGAAAGGTGCCGAGGTGCTGGGCTCCGTCCGCGTCGATGCCCGCGGGGCGGTGCAGTGACGGCAGATATCAGCTGGGCCTGATGACATGCTCGGCGGCCAGCGCCGCGCCGAGCAGTTGCTTGTCGCGGCCATGGCTTGCCGACAGCAGGAAGCCCGTGGGCATGCCGGAGGAGTCGCTGCCGCTGGGGATCGACACGCCGCACCAATCAAGGAAGTTGCCCAGCATGGTGTTCCGCAGCGTCTTGGCATTGGCGCGGAAGAACGTGTCCGGATCGGCCTCGAGGGGTGCTATGGGCATGGCCACATGCGGCGCCGTGGGAGAGGCGATTACCGCGTCGCCCACCAGCGCCGCAGTCTCGGCGATCATCCGGGCGCGCGCCTGCATCACCAGAACGAGATCAACGGCGGTCATCTTCTCGGCCGACAGGATGCGGGTGACGACGCGCTGATCCATGCGCGCCGCATCCGGGCCTTTGACGCGCGCCCAGTGCAGGGCCAGCGCCTCCGGCCCCAGAACATGGCCGCGCGCTGCGATGAGATCGACAATATCCTTCAGCACCGGAAGCTTGACCCGCCGGACCTTGGCGCCGGCCTTGGCGAGCCTCGCGAGTGCTGCCTCGAAATTGGCGATGACGGCGTCCTCGCAGGCTTCCAGCATCACGGTTTCCGGAACCAGAATGGCGAGGCCGCGCAGTGCCGCCTCCTTCACCTTGGGCTTCCTGAGGCCGCGCAGCGCCGCGTCGGCCAGCACGCAATCCTCGACGCTCCGCGCCAGCGGGCCCCGCGTGTCGAGCGTGCGCGAGAGCGGGAACACGCCGTCCATCGGGTAGTGGCCGGTCGAGGATTTGTAGCCGACGATGCCGTTGAAGGCGGCGGGAACGCGGATCGAGCCGCCGGTATCTGTGCCGATCGCCAGCGGCAGAATGCCGGCTGCCACGGCGACCGCGCTTCCCGAGGAAGAACCGCCGGGCGAGCGGTGCACCTGCCGGTCATGCGGGTTGCGCGGCGTGCCGTAATGCGGGTTGAGGCCGATGCCGGAATAGGCGAATTCGGTCATGTTGAGGCAGCCCACCGTGACGAGCCCCGCGGCCTTGGCCGCCGCCTCCAGGGCGGCATCCCTCCTGGCGGGCGGCTCTGACTTGAGCACCACCGAACCCGCCGTCGTCAGCAATGTCGAACAGGTCTTTCCAGGCGATCGGCACGCCATCAAGGAGGCTCGCCGGATTTCCGGCTTTCAGGCGGCGGGCGGCGGCGCGCGCTTCCGCCATGGCGCGGGGCTTCAGGGTCTCGGTGAAAATGGCGTGATCGCTGGCGGCGGCGATTCGGGTGAAGACCTCTTCCGCCACGGCCACCGGATCAGCCTTGCCCTTGCGCAGCCTTCTGGCCAGTTCGGCGGCGGACAATTCATACATGGGGGCGGCTCCAGGCGAAGATTTGACGATCAGCAAGCGTAGGCGCGGACGCCGCGGGGCGCAACGGGGCCATCGAGGCTGGCCAGCATTGCGGCGCTCGACTATGCTTCGCGACGGTCTTGCGGAGAAATGTGCATGAGCATCGGAGTTGGCATCATCGGCGCGGGCATCATGGGCGCCGACCATGCCCGGATCATTGCGGGCCAGGTGGCGGGCGCGCATCTCGCGGCGATCTGCGATGCCGATGCGGCACGGGCCGAAGCGGTTGCCCGCGAGACCGGTGCCGCCCGCGTCGTCACCGCCCCCTATGCGCTGATCGGCGACCCTGGCATTGGCGCGGTGCTCATCGCCTCGCCCGATGCCACTCACGCCGACTACACGGTGGCTTGCATCAAGGCGGGAAAGCCCGTGCTCTGCGAGAAGCCGCTGGCGCCGACCGCAGCGGAAGGCCTGCGGGTGATCGAGGCGGAGCTTTCCGCTGGCAAGCGCAGCGTGCAGCTGGGCTTCATGCGCCGCTTCGACCCCGGCTACACGGAAACCAGGGCGCTGATCGATTCGAGACGCTTCGGCGCGGCGCTGGCGGTGCATTGCGTTCACCGCAACCAGTCGGCGCCGCCGCATTTCAACGAGGCGGCGGCGATCGTGAATTCCTGCGTGCATGAGGTGGATATCTCGCGCTTCCTGCTCTCCGCCGAACTGGTCTCGGTGCAGGTATTGCGGGCGCGCCGCTCATCGCTCGCTCACTTCCATGACCCGTTGCTGGTGATCTTCGAAACCAGCGATGGCCAGCTCATCGACGTCGAGCTCTTTCTCAACGCGCAATATGGCTATGAGGTGCGGGGCGAAGTGGTGTGCGAAACCGGCACGATCGCTTTCGGCCCGGCGAATGCCACTGACATCCGCCATTCAGGCGTTGCTGGAACCAGTATCGCGGCCGACTGGCGGCCACGCTTCGCCGCGGCCTATCGCATTCAGAATCCGGCGTGGATCGATTCGATCCGCTCCGGCAAACCGGCCGGCGCTTCGGCCTGGGATGGCTATGTCGCGACGACGGTCACTGATGCCGGCGTGAAAGCGCTCGGTTCCGGAGCCAGCGAGCGGATTCCGCAACAGAAGAAGCCCGCGCTCTACTGACCCCGGCGCCGGTCAGCCCCGTTTCACGGGATAGCCCGCCGCCTTCCAGGCTTCGATGCCACCATCGAGGATAAAGGCCTCGTCATCGGTGCAGTCCGCCAGGTCTTGTGCATTGATGCGGGTGCTCTCTCCTGACTTGCAATGATAGACGTCCATCGGTGCGCCACTGACCGGCGTTTCACCGAGCCGTGACAGCGGCGCGTTCAGCGCGCCGGGGATGTTCTCGCTTTGGTATTCGCCGGCCTCGCGGATATCGACGATCAGCGCGCCCAGATCGGCCAGGCGCCTGGCTTCGGCTGCGGTGATGTGTTTGACGGTCATGATCCGGGGTTTTCCTCAGCAATAGATGTTCTTGAGCGAGAGCAGGATGCGGCGGACCCGCGGATCGGCCACCCTGTAGAAGATCTGCTGCGAGGCACGCCTGCTGCCCACGACGTTGCGCTCGCGCATGCGCGCCAGGTGCTGGGACAGCGCCGACTGACTCAAGCCGACCTCGGCGGAGAGCGCCGTGACGCTCATCTCACCTTGTTCCAGGAGCTTGCAGAGGATCATCAGCCGTTTCTCGTTGCTCAATTCCTTGAGCAGCGTGACGGCCTCGGCGGCGTTGCGCTGGAAGCTTGCCAGCGTTGCGACATTCATCGTGCGGATCTTCAGATTGAAAGTAAGTCCTTGCTAATTTAGAATATCCTAATAATATGTCAAGCGGGATTGATCCTGAAAGCGAGTTGCCATGCCAAAGCCGGTCATTCACGCCTTCTTCGATGAGGCCACCAACACGGTCAGTTACCTGGTCGCCGACCCGGAAACCGGCGATGCCGCGGTCATCGATCCGGTGCTCGACTACGACTACAAGTCAGGCAAGGCCAACGTCGCCTCGGCGGATGCGATCCTCGCAAAGGCCAGGGAGCTGGGCTGTGCGATCAGACTGGTGCTCGAAACCCATGTCCATGCCGATCATCTCTCGGGCGCGCCCTACATCAAGCTGAAAACGGGGGCCAGGGTAGGAATTGGCGAGCGCATCAAGGAGGTGCAGCAGATTTTCCGTCCGGTGTTCAATGCCATGGACGTTTCCGGCGAAGGCTCGGAGTTCGACATTCTGTTCAGGGACGGCGACCGGCTTTCGATTGGAAAGCTCCATGGCGAGGTGATTGCCACGCCCGGCCACACGCCGGCATGTGTTTCCTACCGGATCGAGGATGCGGTGTTCGTCGGCGACACCATTTTCATGCCTGACTACGGAACGGCGCGTGCCGATTTTCCGGGCGGCGACGCCCGCATGCTGTACCGCTCGATCCAGCGGCTGATGGCGCTGCCGCGCGAGACACGGCTGTTCATGTGCCACGACTATCTGCCCAAAACCGGCCGCCAGCATTATGCCTGGGAAACCACCGTGGGTGAGGAGATCGACCGCAACATTCACGTCCACGAAGGAATCTCGGAGGAAGAATTCGTGAAGATGCGTACGGGGCGGGACGCGACCCTCTCCGCCCCGACGCTTCTCATGCCGTCGATCCAGGTCAACATGCGGGCGGGCAAGCTGCCGCCCGCCGACGCCAATGGCGTTCACTACCTGCGGGTGCCGATCACGCTGAATTCCTGATCGGCACATCACTGATTGCCAAGCAGCACGGCGGCGGCTAGTCAGATGTCCTGGCTCGCTGAATCTCCGGATCCATGGCTCATTCCAATAATGTCCGCGGCATCGCCGCCATGCTGGTGGCGATGGCTTCGTTTGTCGCCAATGACAGCTGCATGAAACTGGCGCTCTCGGACGCGCCGCCGTTCCAGGTCTTGGTGATGCGCGGCATCGCCGCCTGCCTGTGGTGCCTGCCGGTGATCGCCGCCATGGGGCTGCTGCGCGAGTTGCCGAAGGCCTTCAATCCCTGGGTGGTGCTGCGGTCCTTCAGCGAGGTATTCGCCATCCTGAGCTTCATCCTGGCGCTGGGAAAGATGCCGATCGCCGATGTGGCGGCGATCGCCCAGATTGCGCCCCTGATCGTGCTTCTCGGCATGTGGCTGTTTTTCGGCGAACGTGTTGGCGGGTTGCGCATGGCGTTGATCGGGCTCGGCATCACCGGGGCCTTGCTGGTGGCCCAGCCCGGAGGCGGGACAGCCTCGCCCTATGCTGTCTTCGCGTTTTTCACCGCGGTGGGTGCTGCCTTCCGGGACATCCTCTCGCGCAAGGTGCCGCCCGGCACACCGGCCCTGATGGTCACCTTCTCAACCCTTCTCATCGTCATGCTGAGCGCGCTCGCCATGCTGCTGATGTTCGAAACCCCGGTGGCGCCAACCTGGCGGCATGCTGGTCTTATGTTCGTGGCCGGTTTCTTTCTGATGTGCGGGCACTCCTTCGTGTTCATGGCCTACCGTCTGTCACCGGCGCGGGTGGTGGCGCCATTCAGCTACTCGATGATGATCTGGGCCGCGGTCTCTGGCCTTCTGGTCTTCGGCGATGTTCCGAACCTCTTGGCAATCGCCGGCATGGCGCTGATCATGGCGGCGGGCCTCGCGGTGGTCCTGCTCGAGGGCCGCACCCGGCAGGGGGTGCCGGCTGCGGCAAAACCCTGAGATGACGAAAGATATCCTGATCATCCTGCACTCCGAGAGCTCGACGGCGGGCCGCATCGGTCACATGCTGAACGCCAAAGGCTATCGCCTCGATATCCGCAGGCCCTGCCTCGGCGAGGACCTGCCGCCAAGCCTTGCCCGTCACGCTGGCGCCATGATCTTCGGCGGCCCGATGAGCGCCAATGACGGCGATGACTGGATCGCCCGCGAGATCGACTGGATCGGCGTGCCGCTGAATGAGAACAAGCCGTTTCTCGGCATCTGCCTCGGCGCCCAGATGCTCGCCAGGCAGCTGGGCGGCAGTGTCGCCCCGCATGACGCAGGCCTGGTCGAGATCGGCTACTATCCGCTGCTGCCGACTGCCGAAGGGCAAACATTCGGCCCGTGGCCCGAACACGTCTACCACTGGCACCGCGAGGGACACACTCTGCCCGCCGGCGCCACCCGGCTGGCTGCCAGCCATGCCTTCGAGAACCAGGCCTTCCGCTATGGCGAGAAAGCCTTCGGCATCCAGTTCCATCCGGAAGTGACGCGGCTCACCATGCACCGGTGGGGTGTTCTCGGCGCGCACCGTTTCAGCCTGCCCAACGCCCAGAACGCAAGTGCGCATCTCGAAGGCAACCTGCTGCATGATGCTCCGGTCAGGCACTGGCTGTCCGGCTTTCTCGATCACTGGCTCGCGCCGGCGATCGAATAGCCCGAACTGTGCCGCTCCGGCACGCCGCTAACCCAAACTTAAGTCTTTCCGCAAGCTTCGGAAACGCTTTGGAAACCCTGTTGCGCCAAGATCGGTCCATGGCAATCGGACCCAGAGCGGGGACCAGCGCCAGGCGATCCGGGGTTCAGGTACTGCGTACCCGGTCACCAATCTTGCGGGGGGCTTCGCGTCAGAGGCTCCCCGCTTTTCGTTTGGCCGCCATGCCCGGCGCATGACATTGTGACGGCCATGCCATCGCACACTAGCTTCCAGAGCTGGCTTCGCCCTGACCAGGCGGGGCTCTACTGCATACCCGGTGATTTCCACATCGATCCGCATGCCCCGGTGGCGCGGGCGGTGATCACCCATGGCCATTCCGACCATGCCCGGCCGGGCCACGGCGCGGTGCTGGCCACTGCCGACACGCTGGCCATCATGCGTCTCAGGCTGGGCGAGGCGGGGCTGGGGCAGACCCAGGCGCTGGCCTATGGCGTGCCACTCACCGTCCGCGATGTCTCGCTGAGGCTGTTGCCCGCCGGACATATTCTGGGTTCGGCGCAGATCGTCATCGAATATGGCGGCCAGCGGGCGATCATCTCAGGTGACTATAAGCGCCGGCCGGACCCTACCTGCCAGGGCTTTGAACTTACGCCCTGTGACCTGTTCGTCACCGAAGCCACGTTTGGCCTTCCCGTCTATCGCCACGAACCTGATACGTGAGAAGTGGCGAAGCTGCTCGCCTCGCTCAGGGATTACCCGGACCGCCCCCATCAGATCGGCGTCTACGGACTTGGCAAATGCCAGCGGCTGATCGCGCTCCTGCGGGGGGCTGGCTATGACCGTCCCATCTGGCTGCACGGCGCGCTCCGCGCCATGACCGACTATTATCTCTCGCGCGGCATCGATCTTGGCCCCGTGCCTTCGGTGGCCGACGCGCCCGGCAAACTTCCGGGCGAGATCGTGTTGTCGCCGCCCTCCGCCTTGGGCGACCGCTGGTCGCGCCGCTTCGCCGATCCGCTGGCCGGTTTCGCCTCGGGCTGGATGCGCATCAGGGGCCGCATCCGCCAGCGCGGGGTTGAACTGCCGCTGGTCATTTCCGATCACTGCGACTGGCCGGAACTGCTTGATACGGTGACCGAGACCGGCGCCCGCGAAGTGTGGGTCACCCATGGCCGCGAGGATGCGCTGGTGCATGAGCTGGCCAAGCGCGGTGTCGCGGCGCGGGCCCTGCGGCTCGTCGGCCGCGAGGACGCTGCCGAATGAACGCCTTCGCCACCCTGC
>DAISVW010000022.1:14464-15046 GCA_036826695.1 Aestuariivirga sp. | reverse complement strand
ATCTCGGTCTGCTGGTCAACCGCGATGCCGGTCGGAATGTGGGTGACGCGCACCGCCGAAGCAGTGGTGTCGACCGACTGGCCGCCAGGCCCCGACGACCGATAGACGTCGATCCGGAGGTCCTTGTCCTCGATCTTCACGTCCACCTCTTCTGCCTCGGGCAGCACCGCCACGGTCGCTGCCGAGGTGTGGATGCGGCCCTGCGCCTCGGTGGCCGGAACACGCTGCACCCGGTGCACGCCCGATTCGAACTTGAGGCGCGCGAAGGCGCCAGCCCCATAGATGTTGGCGATGATCTCCTTGTAGCCGCCATGCTCGCCTTCGCTGGCCGAGATTACCTCGACCCGCCAGCCTTTCGACGCCGCATAGCGCTGGTACATGCGAAACAGATCGCCCGCGAAGATCGCCGCCTCGTCGCCCCCGGTGCCGGCACGGACTTCGAGGATCACATTGCGTTCGTCGGCGGCATCCTTTGGCAACAGCAACAGGCGCATCTCCTGTTCCAGACCTTCAATCCGCTGCGCCAGCAACGGCCGCTCGGCCTCTGCCCTGGCGGCGAGCTGGCCGCCCGCCACGCCCATC
>DAISVW010000022.1:0-14454 GCA_036826695.1 Aestuariivirga sp. | reverse complement strand
GTCCCACACCTTCATCCCCTCGCGCCCTCTTCTGCCTCTCCTCGTCGCCCTGCGCCCCCTCCCCCCCCCCCGCCTCGACCATCTCCGCGATGCCCTGGCGCTCATCGTAGGCCTTGCGAAGCTCGCGCGCCTTCTTTGCCGCGGGTTCGAGCGCGGCATACTCCCGTGACAGGCGCACGAAGGCATCACCGGTCACCGCGCCCGACGACATGTCATGTTCGGCGGCCGCAAAGCGCTGGATGATGCGGTCGAGCTTTTCTGGCGGAATGGCGGACATGGGCCGGGCTTCTAGCCGATGACCCTGGCGGTTGGAAGCCTTTCAGCCCTTTGCAGCTGTATCGAACAGGATGGTCACCGGCCCGTCGTTGACCAGCGCCACCCGCATCTCGGCGCCGAACACGCCGGTCTCGACGGCGATGCCCTCGCGCCGCAAGACGCCGCAGAAATGCTCATAGCGCCGGCGGCCGTCGTCGGGCGGCGCAGCGGCAGAAAATCCCGGGCGGTTGCCGCTCTCCATGCCTTGCGCGGCGAGCGTGAACTGGCTCACCGCCAGCACCTGGCCGCCAACCGCAGCAAGTGGCAGGTTCATCTTGCCCTGTTCGTCACGGAAGATCCGCAGCTGGGCGATCTTGCGAGCCAGCCGCGCCGCATCCGCGTCGTTGTCTCCCGCCATGGCGCATACCAGAACCAGAAAGCCGCGGCCGATGGACCCGGCTACCCGGTCCCCGGCCGTGACCGAGGCTTCCGCAACCTGCTGGACGACGGCGCGCAATTGCGAAGTGTCAGCCTTCGAGCGCCTTGATGTCGAGAGACCGTCCGACCAGGATTTCGCCCGGCGTACCAAGCACACCCCTGTCCTTGCCGTCGATCGCGTAGCTCAGCAGACCGCCGTCACGGGCGATGATGATCAGGCCGTCGCGGTTCGGCACCCGGTAGGTGTCGCCCTTCATCAGCATCTGGGTCATCACCACCCGGCCCTGATTGTCTTCGATCCTGACCCACACCGGAGCCTTGGCCTTGAGCACGAGCCGGCTCTCGTCGTTGGCGGCTCCGAAGGTGCGGCCTTCGGACCCGATGTTTACGTCGCCGTTAACCGCCGGGACCGGCTCGGTATCAGGCACGCTCTTCTCGATCAGCGCAGTCATGCCGGCGAGACCGGGGCCGACGAGGCCGTCCCCGGACGGCGCCTCAGATGCGGAGTCGGTGCCCTCACCGGCCTGTGTTTCCGCCGTGTCAGCGGCGGTCGAAGCCGTCGGCATCGGGTCGGCTTCCGGAGTCGCGGCAATTTCGCTGCCGTCTCCCGAATTCGCACCGGTAATGGGCCCCGGACTGTCCCCAGATGGCATGAGAAGGTAACTCAGCGCCGCAAACAGCAGGACCGCGGCTGCGAAGGAAGCCATGAGTCCGCCCGCTCGCCCTGGAAAACGGCGGAGCTTCGGCAGCTTGGTGAAACGGCTGAAAGACAGGATCTTAGCGCTTGACAGTGGCGCTGGATTCGCTGGGTGGCGCGCTTCGTCGGCCGGCGGCGTCACCGGCAGAAACTGGGCATAATGCTCCACCAGAGGCTCAGGATCGAAGCCCAGACAATCGGCATAGGCGCCGATCAGCTCGAGGGCCTCGCTGCGCTCCGGCAGGCGGGTCAGGTCGCCATGCTCGATCGCTTCGAGATGATAAGGATGGATGCCGCAGGCATCGCCAGCCTCGGCGAGGGTTAAGCCCCGCGACAGTCGTTCATATTCGAGATACCAGCCGGCCTCACCAAGAGGGTCGTCCGCGCCGTCGGGCTTGCCACGCATGCTGAAGAGAGGCGGATCTGTTTCAAGCTCCTCCTGTGGAAGGGGGGCTTCTGAGCTGATTTCAGCCACGCTGACGGGTTCTTCGGTAATCTCGACGCTGTCACTACGCATGATACCACTCTCGGGCGTTGGTTGCCTGCTAAGCCCCCGTTAACGGGACTTTGAGCGTCATGATGAACGAGATTGGTGAACGGGAAGCTAACGCGAAACCGAACTCAGAGAACGACGCCGTTGCGTTGCGCGAACTCCATCAGATCCGGCCTGAGCGTATGGAGCGGGCTTGCCAGCAACGGTTCCATGAACCGCCACAGCTTCTGCCGGTCGAGCGAGCGGACCATGGCTTTGACCGGGCCAATGGCCGATGGCACCATCGAGATCGAGGTGAGTCCCACGCCGACGAGGCCCATTGCCTCGAGCGTCCGTCCGCCCAGCTCGCCACACAGCGTCACCGGCTTGCCATGGCGCTCCGCCTTCTCGACGATCAGCCGCATGGCGCTCAGCGCCGCCGGGCTCAACGCGTCATAGCGGCCAGCCAGCCGCGGGTTGCCACGGTCGGAGGCAAACAGGAACTGCACCAGATCGTTGGAGCCGATGGACGCAAAATCAACGAGTGGCAGCAGGTGATCAAGCTGCCAGAGCAATGACGGTATCTCGATCATGGCGCCAAGCTTCAGGGGCTCCGGCAGGCGGTGGCCGCGGGCCTGCAGATGGCGCTTCTCGATCTCGACGACCTCGAGCGCCCGCCGGTATTCGTCGATGTCGGCAATCATCGGGAACATGATCTTCATGGGGCTTCCGGCGGCGGCCATCATCAGCGCACGAAGCTGCAGCCGCAGAAGCGCCGGCCGGTCCAGCGCCATGCGGATCGAGCGCCAGCCGAGCGCCGGATTTTCTTCCTTTGGCTGGCGCAGATAGGGCAGCACCTTGTCCGCCCCGATGTCGAGGGTGCGGAAGGTGACGGGCCTGCCCCTGGCCTGGGCGATGATCGTCTCGTAATGGCGGATCTGCTGCGACAGACGCGGGAACCGGCTGGCCATCATGAACTGCAGCTCGGTGCGGTAGAGTCCGACGCCGTCGGCGCCTGAATCATGAAGATGCGGAAGATCGACGACCAGCCCGGCGTTGATGTTGAGTTCGATGTGCTCCCCGGACCGGCAGATCGCCGGCTCATCGCGCAGCGCCGCATATTGCGCCTGCTTGCGGGCATAGAAGCGGACTTTCTCGGCGTAAGACCGCTGCAACTCAGTGGACGGGCGAACGAAGATGTCGCCGGTGCCACCATCGACGATCACCGGGCTTCCGGTGTCGATAAGATCGATCAGGCCCTTGGCCTGGCCCACCGCCGGAATGCCAAGCGCCCGCGCCACGATGGTGACATGGCTGGTGCGCCCGCCCTCCTCCAGCACGACACCACGCAACCGCGAGCGGTCATAGTCGAGAAGCTCGGCGGGGCCCATGTTGCGGGCCACCACGATGGCGTTCTGCGGCAGATCGGAGCGCGAGGCCGTGGCGATGGCGCCGGTCAGGATGCGCAAGAGCCTGTTCGACAGGTCGTCGAGGTCATGCATCCGCTCACGCAGATAGGGGTCGGGCGTGCGGGCCATGCGGGCGCGGTTGTCGTTCTGCACGCGCTCCACTGCGGCCTCGGCCGTGAGGCCCGTTTCGATCGCCTCGCGCAGGCGGTGCACCCAGCCCTTGTCATGGGCGAACATGCGGATGGTTTCGAGCACATCGGAGTATTCGGTGGCGCCCCGCTGGGCGTCCGAGCCGTCCAGCAATTCATCGACATGGGCCCGGAGCTGCGCCACCGCATCCTCGAGGCGGCGCTTCTCGGCGGGAATGTTCTCGGCGATCAGGTTCTGGATGACGACGCGCGGCTCGTGCCGCCCGGCATAGCCGCGCGCCACGCCCTCAGCGAGGGAGTCGGCGCGCAGATGATGGCTTCTCACATGCGCGACGTCGGCGGCAACCTCGCTCGCCACCTCGCGCAATTCGCCCGCCGCGATGACCTCCGCCAGCACCATGGCGGTCGTCTGCAGCGCCTCTTCTTCCTCTTCGGTGTAGTGCCGGCGGGTTCGGTTCTGCACCACCAGCACGCCGATCACCGTGCCGCCACGCATGACCGGCACGCCGAGGAAGGAGTTGTAGATCTCCTCGCCCGTCTCCGGCAGGTATTTGAAGGACGGGTGGCGCTGCGCGTCCGAGAGATTGAGGCCGATCGCCTCCATGGCGATGGTGCCGACCAGACCCTCTCCGCTCTTGAGCTTGGACTTGTGAACCGCCTCGCGCTTCAGGCCCTCGGTGGCATAGAGCTCAAGCACATCACCGGGCCGCATGACGTAGATCGAGCAAACCTCCGCCACCATGTTGGCGGCGATGATCTGCACGATCTTGTCCAGCCGCTTCTGTGCCGCGACCGGCTCCGCCATGACCTCGCGGAGCCTTTTCAGCAGGACACGCGGGCCAAGGGCGGAGGTTGCCATCAGCCGGTGTCCCCGCGTACGAAGACGCTGGCCGTTTTGTAGCGGCCAAGGTTCACGTTATGGCTGATGAGGCGCAGTGGGTTCAGGCTATCTTGGCTGCGAGCCCATAGGCGGTGTGCAGCGCCCTGACGGCGAGGTCGGTATAGTCCTCGACCAGCAGCACCGACACCTTGATTTCAGAGGTGGTGATGGCCTGGATGTTGATGCCCTTCTCGGCGAGGGCGCGGAACATCTTGGCGGCCACGCCGGCATGGCTGCGCATGCCGATGCCGACGATCGACACCTTTGCCACATCGGCGGAATGGGCGATGCTCTCGAAGCCGGCCTTGGACTTCACCGTGGTCAGCACGTCGCGCGCCTTGCGCAGATCCTTGCGGGCAACCGTGAAGGTGATGTCGGCATAGGCGCCATCAGCGGAGATGTTCTGCACGATCATGTCGACGCTGATGTCAGCCTCGGCGAGCGGCCCGAAGATCGCTGCCGAAACACCGGGCTGGTCCTTGACGCGGCGGATCGCGACCTTGGCTTCGTCGCGCGAATAGGCGACACCGCTTACCACATGCTGTTCCACGATACGTTCCTCATCGCAAACGAGTGTTCCGGGACCCGTGCCATCGGGCTTGTTCTGGTTGGGCGAGTCAGGCGGCTCGAAGCTCGAGCGCACTTGCAGAGGCACTTTATACACCATGGCAAGCTCGACCGAGCGGGTCTGCAGCACCTTGGCGCCGAGCGAGGCCTGTTCCAGCATTTCCTCGTAGGAGATCCGGTCAAGCTTGCGGGCACCGGTGACGATCCGCGGATCGGCTGTATAGACGCCGTCGACGTCGGTATAGATATCGCAGGCGGCATCAAGTGCTGCCGCAACGGCAACCGCCGAGGTATCGGAACCACCACGGCCCAGGGTGGTGATCCGGCGGTCGGGGCCGATGCCCTGAAAGCCGGCGATCACCGCAACCTGGCCTTGTTCCATGCGCTTTCTGAGTTCTTCGCCGTCAATCGCGGCGATGCGGGCGGCGCCATGCACGCCATCGGTCTTGAGCGGAATCTGCCAGCCCTGCCATGAGCGGGCCGGAATGCCCAGATCCTGCAAAACGATGGCCAACAGCCCGGCGGTCACCTGCTCGCCGGACGCCACCACCGCGTCATATTCGCGGGCATCGTGTACGCTGGCCGCCTCGCGGCACCAACCCACCAGCCGGTCGGTGGTGCCGGCCATCGCCGAAACCACCACCGCCACATGGTGGCCGGCCTTCACTTCGCGCTCGACATGGCGGGCAACGTTGCGGATGCGGCCGATATCCGCAACCGACGTGCCGCCGAATTTCATCACCAAACGGCCCATCGGCCTCAATCCCTCATAATCCTCCGCCGCCCGGACCCGGTCTCTGGGGTCCGGCTGGTGGCCTGGTCTGATGGACGGCTGAACCCCCGGCTGCGGCGCGGCGTACTCATAGATGACAGGCCTTCCATATGCAATAATGGCCACCAGACAAATTTGGATGCCGCGATGACTGCTTTTGCCCCCTCTCTCGACCCGTCGGAAGTTGAAAAGTTCTCCGCCATGGCGGCCGAATGGTGGAACCCCAATGGCAAGTTCGGGGTGCTGCATGTCTTCAACCCGGTGCGGCTGCAGATCATCAAGGAGCAGGTGACGGCACGGCTCGGCCGCGACCCGCTGGAGCGGCGGCCCTTTGCCGGGTTACGTTTTCTTGATATCGGTTGCGGTGGCGGCCTGCTGAGCGAGCCGATGGCAAGGCTGGGCGCCGCAGTCACCGGCGTTGACCCATCGGAGAAGAACATCAAGACCGCCTCCGTCCACCGCGACGAAGTGGGGCTCGCCATCGACTACAGGGTCGGCACGGCCGAGGACCTCGCGGCGGCGGGCGAGCGTTTCGACGTGATCCTCAACATGGAGGTGATCGAGCACGTGGCCGACCCGCGCGGCTTCACCGCGACCTGCGCCGCCATGCTCAATCCCGGCGGGCTGATGTTCGTGGCGACCCTGAACCGTACCCTGAAGTCTTTCGGGCTGGCCATCGTCGGCGCCGAATATGTCCTGCGCTGGCTTCCCAAGGGCACCCATCAATGGGAGAAATTCATCACCCCAGATGAACTCAGAGCCTGGCTCGCGGAAAACGGCCTTGCGGTGAAGCAGGAAATGGGCGTCACCTACAATCCGCTCAGCCGCCAGTGGCGGGTGAGCCGCGACATGGACGTGAACTATCTGTTCGTCTCCCAGAAAGCCTGAGCCCGATGTTCCTCGGCATCGATATCGGCACATCCTCCGTCAAGGCGGTGGTGGTCGATGGCGCACAACGGCTGATCGCCTCGGCCTCCACACCGCTTGCGGTGTCGCGTCCGCATGAGCTTTGGTCGGAACAGCATCCGGACGACTGGTGGACAGCGGTCGAAGCGGCCATCGCCGAACTGCGCGCAGCCGCCGGGCCTTCATGGGCCGCCATCGAGGCGATCGGGCTGTCGGGACAGATGCATGGAGCGGTGCTGACGAATGCCGACGGCCGCCCGCTGCGCCCGGCCATCCTTCACAATGACGGCCGCTCCTTTGCCGAGGCGGCGGAACTCAATCGCCGGCTTCCGAACATTGGCCAAATAGCCGGGGTGCCCGCCATGCCGGGCTTCGCGGCGCCGAAACTCCTGTGGCTTGCCCGCCATGAGCCAGCCGCGCTGCGCGAGGCCCGTCATCTGCTGCTGCCGAAGGACTATGTGCGTTTACGGATGAGCGGCAGCTATGCCACCGACATGTGTGATGCATCGGGCGCGCTGCTCCTTGACTGTGCCCGGCGGCGATGGTCGCCGGAGCTCGCCGCCGCCTGCGGCATTGATCTGTCGCTGTTGCCGCCAGTCCTTGAAGGTTCGGCGGTGGCCGGCACGTTACGCACGGCTGTGGCCGCTGCCGGGGGGCTGAAAGCGGGTACGCCGCTGGCCACCGGCACCGGCGATGCGGCGGCGGGCGCCATAGCAGCGGGTGCCGTCAACGAGGGTGATGCCTTCATCTCGCTTGGCACCGCCGCGCAGTATTTCGTGGCGCGGGAAAGCTACCACCCCGCACCCGAGCATCTCGTTCACAGTTTCTGCCACGGACTGCCGCAACGCTGGTTCCAGATGGCAGCACTGCTGAACGGGGCAGGCGCGCTCGCCTGGGCGGCGGAACTGCTCGGCAGACAGGACATCGGCGCCATGCTGGCTTCTGCGGAAGCCGCCTTCACCGGACCATCGCCGCTGATCTTTCTGCCCTATCTCAGCGGCGAGCGCACCCCGCACAACAACGCCCATGCCAAAGGCGTATTGTTCGGCCTCACGCCTTCTTCAGGCGCCGAACAGGTAACGCAAGCGGTGCTGGAGGGCGTGGCGCTGGCGCTTGCCGATTGCCAGTCCTATGTCGCGGCAACCGGCGCGCTGCCGGACCACATCGCTGTCAATGGCGGCGGCTCGCGAAGCCCGTTCTGGATGAGGATCCTGGCCAGCGCGCTGGGAAAGACCGTGCTCGTGCAGGAAGACTCCGGCGCCGGCCCCGCCTTCGGCGCTGCCAGGCTGGCGCGCCTCGCGGCGACCGGAGAAGACCCCTCGCAGGTTTGCACGAAGCCGCCGATCGCCGCCGAAATCGACCCCGATCCGGCACTGGCTGAGGCCCATCAGGAAAGGCTCAGCCGTTTCCGGAAGCTCTACCAGGCCGTGAAGCCATTCTGCCAATGAAGGCTATTCGATCCAGGACGCTGCCCAGAACGACTGGGGAGACTGGGTCATGGTTGCGATTGCGCCAAGCCTCGGCTCGGCAAGCGCGATGCCTGCCACCCGGCGGCGCAACTCCCCTCGCGCATCCGCAATGAAGTGCGGAGTGCGCAGCAACATCACCGCCGCCATGGCCAGAGCCTGCGATGCAGCCAGTGGCCCGGGATTGCTGGCGGGATGGCCGGAGAGCGCCGTCCACGCCCAGTGGTGAATGGGAACCTGCTTAGGATAGGCCCAGTTGACCCGGCCCAGCGGAATGCGCCAGCTGACTTCGCCGTCATCCTGGCCGTAATGATCCTCGCCGCTATCGAAATAGCGGATATCGCTGTCGATCTCCATTGGCGCGTCAGGCGCGCAGGCGCGGCAGAGTTCATGCATGAAGGCCAGATCGGGCTCGGTCCATTGCGGGGCCCCCGCCGCGCACATGGCATCGAACAGCAGGAGGCCCAGCGTATCATTCGGCAGATAGCCCCGCGATTCTGAAATGAACTGGTGACGGCAGGAGACGCCGCCACGTAGCGCGGCGTCACTGGCCAGCCGGGAGATCGCCTCATATGCGTTGCGCGTGCGTTCGTAGTCGAAGCCTCTCGCAGTGAACCACACCCGCGTTTCGGACGGCATGATCGAGGGCATCACCCCGGCCCTTCTCAGCACATGGCGGAGCAGAACGCCGGGATGGTCATTCTCGATCGCGCGCATAGCAGCACTCACCGCGTCCTCGGCAACCAGCAGGGCGTTGCGCTGGCCGGCCTGGCCGCCATGTCCTGACTCGGATGCATAGACGAACTCACCGGAGACCACCGCCTGGCAGGGCCGTGAGAGGGCCCCGGTCTGATAATCGCCATGCGAGGTGAGAATGGCGTCGATCCCGGCGAATACCCCGGCGCGAAAGAGGGCGATCTTTCCCCAGAGGATTTCCTCGGCCGGGCAGCCGATAACCCTGATCTCGCCGCTGATGCCGAGCTTGCGGCAGGCCATGGCAGCCGCGATGGCGGCTCCGGCATTGGCGGGCCCGATATGATTGTGCCCGCAGGCGTGGCCCGCCGCCAGCCCGAGGCTTTTTCGGACTGGCGCCGCCTCATTGTCGAGGCCCGGCAGCGCATCATATTCGGCGAGAATGGCGATTACCGGACCACTGTCAGCGCCTGAACGCGCGACGAAGGCGGTGGGTATGCCGCCAGCCCCCGTCTCGACGCCGAAGCCATGGCTCTCGAGCCACCTGGCAAGCCGGGCGGAAGAGCGGATTTCCATGCCCGGCAGCTCGGGGTCCGCCCACTGTTGCCGGAACAAGTCCTCGATCTCGGGGCGCAAAGCCTTGGAATAAGCGCCAGTCAGCGTGGCGACCGCTGGGTCGATCATGGCCGGTTTCTCCGAAAGCCGGACACCTGGCGGCGGCCGCGCAGGGAACAATAGCCGCCAGTCGCTGGCGGAGCCACAGGGTTCGTGGATCGCGGTCGTTTCGCCGGTGCCAGAAAACCGAGAAGTTGAAGCGCCGGATCGACAGCGGCGGCTCTCCCAGAACCAGGCCGAAGAACCGCACCACCCGACCGGCCGCAAATCACGAAAACGTGAGGCGGCGGCGCAATCCGCCGCACCCCGCGATGCGTTTCATCTTGGCGGTCAGCCAACGGCAGAGCAATCGACGATAGCAAGCCGCGACAAATGCAACTATTTCGGAGTTTTCTCATGCACAAGACAATTCTTGCGGCTGCCATCGCCATCGCACTCGGCTCGGCCTCGGCTTCAGCCGCCAACGTCGTGGAAACGGCAAAGCAGGCTGGTACCTTCAACACCCTGCTCGCCGCCGCGACCGCCGCTGGCCTCGCCGATGCGCTGGCGACCACCCCGAACATCACCGTGTTCGCTCCCACTGATGAAGCTTTCGCCAAGCTTCCCGCCGGCACCGTCGAGAACCTGCTGAAGCCCGAGAACAAGGACCAACTCGTGGCGATCCTTACCTATCATGTGCTGCCGCGCAAGCTTGCGTCGAACCAGATGCTGGCAGGCCCCTTCCATGTCCGTACGCTCAAGGCCCAGCCGGACCGCACGCTTGCCATCACCAAGAACGCCAGTGGCGTGACGGTCGACAACGCCAAGGTGATCACCGCTGATATCATGGCCGACAATGGCATCATTCACGTCATCGACGCCGTGATGCTGCCCAGCAAGTAAATCCGGCGCATCCAGCAACTAACCGCGACTGCGTCAGAGCGATCTGGCGCGGTCGTTCATTGTTGCCGGTGTACCTTTCCCCGATCGGTGGCAACGCCAGCGAGCCCTGCGAGACCTCGCGGCAGCAGAATGACGAAAGCGGCGAGGATCAGACCGAGGCCGATGTCGCGCCAGTCGCCGAATTCGCGCATGCCCTCGTCCGCCAGCATCAGGAGTGCGGCGCCGAGCAGAGGGCCCCATACCGTGCCGATGCCGCCAACCACGATCATGGAGAGCAGGAAGAGCAGCATGGCGAGCGAGAACACGATCGGGCCAACGACCCCGAATTGCGCGGCGTAGAATGAGCCGGCGAGCCCGGTGAAGAAGGCCGACAGGCTGAACACCCAGAGCTGATACTTGAACTTGCCGACCCCGCGCGACATGGCGTAGCCGGGATTATCCCGCAGCGCCTGGAAAGCGAGTCCCAGCGGTCCTCGGATGATCAGTATCGAAAAGATTACCGCCAGCACGGCGAGCGACAGCCCGACATAGTAATGCGCCACATACCATTTCGACCCCATGAGGCTGCGGAAGCCCAGATCGCCGAAACGCGAGAAACCACGACCTCCGCCAAACCGCGGCATGCAGCCCGACGGCGGCTTGGTGAAGCAGGCGGTGTCATTCACCACCACCAGATAGATCACCTGCGCGATGGCCAGCGTCAGCAGCGCCACATAGGGGCCACGCAGCCTCAGGCAGGCAAGGCCGATCAGCGCGCTCACCGCAACGGTGGCGAGGCCCGCCACCGGCATGGCGAGCAGGATGGGTACGGCGAAATAGTAGCCCAGCATCGCCGTCGCATAGGCGCCGACCGCGAACAGTGCCATCTGCGCCAGCGAAAAGATGCCGGCGACGCCGAGGACCAGGTTCCACTGTGAGACCACCATGGCCCAGATGAAGAAGAGCGTCATCTGGGTGATCACATAGCGGGTGCCGATGAACAGCGGCACCAGCGCCAGCAGCCCGGCGAGGACGAGCGCGGTCAGAATATCGCGCGTCCTGGCGCTCAAAGCCTGACCACCTGGGCGCGGCCGAAAAGCCCGGCCGGCCGCCAGATCAGCACAGCGATCACGATGAGCAGCAGGATCGCGAAGCTGTATTGCACGCCAAAGAGATATTGGATCAGCGCTTCGAGCAGGCCAAGCGCGAAGGCCACGGCCGCCGCGCCATAGACATTGCCGAGCCCCGCCACCACGCAGATGATGAAGGCCTTGAGCATCGGATCGCCGCCCATGTTGGGAAGCAGGCCCGAAAGCGATGAAATCATGATGCCGGAAACCGCGGCGAGCGCGCCCGAAATCGCCAGCACCTGCGCATAGACCTTGCCAGTACGGATGCCCATCAGTTGCGCGGCATCGCGGTTCTGGGCGGTCGCGCGAATGGCGCGGCCCATGCGCGTGTTGTTGAGCAGCAGCGCCACGGCGATCATCATCACCACCGAAACGGCGAAGATCAGGATATTCTGGTTCGGGATGTGCACGGCGCCGATGGTCACCGCGCCTGGCAGGTTCAGGGGCTGGGCCATCGGTTGCGGCCCGAAGAGGCGGAGAATCACATTCTCCAGCACCGCGCCGATGCCGATGGTGGCGATTAAGATCTGGGTTTCGAAATTTCGCGACGACAGCATCGGCCGCGCCGCAAGATGATAGATCAGCAGGCCCGCCGCGCCACAGGCCGCCATGGCCGCCGGAACCGCGACGATGGCGGGAAGGCCGAGCGCGGTCATCACATAGAGGCAGACATAACCGCCGAGAGCCAGAAGCGCGCCATGCGCCATGTTCAGCATGTTGAGCGAGCCGTAGACCAGCGCCAGACCGATCGTCGACACCGCATACATGGCACCGAGCGTGAGGCCGGAAGAGATGATCTGGACGAATACATCCATCGCGTCAGCCTCCCAGATAGGCGCTGAGGATTTCGGGGCTCGACAGCAGCGCGGCGCCCGTGCCGCTCCAGGCAAAGCGGCCATTGTCCAGGAGGTGCAGCCGGTCCGCCAGTTCGGCGATGCGCGTGGCGTTCTCCTCGACGATGACGATGGTGCGGCCCGAGGCGCGCAGCGCCGCGATCACCGCATAGATCTGGTCGATGACGATGGGGGCGAGGCCCAGGGAGGGCTCATCCAGCATCAGAAGCTTGCCGCCGGCCATCAGCCCGCGGCCGATCCCCACCATGCGGCGCTCACCGCCCGAAAGTGTGCTGGCCCTTTGCCCGCGCCGCGCTTTGAGCTTGGGAAGCAGCGCGAAGACTTCCTCGAGCCGCTGTGTTTCCTGCCGCGCGGCGGCGGGCAGATAGGC
Organism: Aestuariivirga sp.; assembly: GCA_036826695.1. GTDB lineage: Bacteria > Pseudomonadota > Alphaproteobacteria > Rhizobiales > Aestuariivirgaceae > Aestuariivirga. Next base: position 1,920 of record DAISVW010000022.1, on the reverse strand, counting down.
CCCCATGCGCAGGTTTTCGAGCACCGTCATGTCGGAAAACAGGAGATCGCCCTGCGGCACATGGATGATGCCGGCGGCAACGATCTCGTCGGGCCGAAGCCGGTCGATGCGTATGCCGTGAAAGCTGATGGTGCCCGAGCGGCAGGGAACCAGGCCGGAGACGGTGCGCAGCAAGGTGGTCTTGCCATGGCCATTGGGGCCGATCAGCGCCGCCAGCGTTCCCTCGGGAACCTCCAGCGACACGTCCCTGATCACCACCTGCTGGCCATAACCGGCGGCGACACCGTCAATCGCGAGCGCGGCCTGCATCACGCCACCTCGGCCAGCAGCTTGCCCAGGCGCTGCGACGCGCCCTCGCCGAGATAGACGTCGATCACCGTGCGGTCGGAGACGAGCCCTTTCGGCGGCCCTTCGTAGATGCGCTCGCCATGATGCATGATCATCACCCGCGTCGAGAGCTGAACGAGAAAGCGCATCACATGTTCGATCAGAATGATGGTGACGCCGGAGGCGGCGATCCTGCGTACCACCGCCATGAGGTGATCGGTCTCCCTCGGGCTGAGACCGCCCACCGGCTCATCCATCAGAAGAAGCTGTGGCCCGGTGGCCAGCGCGCCTGCCAGCATCAGAAGCTTGCGGTCGAGCACCGGCAAGGCCCCGGCCAGCGCATCGTCCTTGCCGGCGAGGCCCACAGCCGAGAGCGCCGCGCCCGCACGGTCTTCCGCTTCGCGGCCGATCGAGAGGCCCGTGAAACGCCGGTTGCCGCGGCCAAAATAGGCAGCGACCCGCACATTGTCGCGCACACTCAGCGAGTCGAAACAGGCATTGAGCTGAAAGGTGCGGGCGATTCCGGCATGGCATATCGCCTCTGGCGAAAGCCCCGTGATGTCGCGTCCGCCAAAGGTCACCGTGCCCGCCGTCGCCGGGCTGAGGCCCGAGCTCACGTCAAACAGCGTGGTCTTGCCTGCGCCGTTGGGCCCGCCAATGCCGCGCACCTCGCCCTCGGCGACGTCGAAGCTCAGATTGTTGACCGCCGCCAGCGCTCCGAAATGCTTGCATACCCCATTGCAGGACAGCAACGGCTGGCGGGCGGCGGTCACGCGATCCCTTTCCGGCCTAGGCCTTCATCCACGGCGGCAGAACGAACTTTGCCGTGTCATAGGGTGCCGGAGCGATCAGCAAGCCGCTCTTCGCCGGGTCCTGGATCTGCAGGAACTGATGCGGCATGCCGAGCGAAGGATCGTTGGTCTGGGTCGGGAAGGTGTAGGCCGCCTGCTCGCCCGGGATGAAGCGCGTGGTGCCGGTCACGCCGCGCCAGATCATGGCGCGCATGCGTTCGGCCACCTTGCGGTTCTGCGCGTCGTTTCCGGGCTCGCCGGTGCCGCCCGCGAGCGCCGCCGCGGTGGCCCAGACATAGCAGCCGTCATAGGGCTGGGCGCCGGAATTGTGGCCCGCGTTCTCGCCGAACTTCGCCTTGTAGCGCTGCTCGAAGGCGGTGCCGATCTCGTCCTGCAGCGCGCCGACCACCGTGGCATAGACCACGCCTTTCGAGGCGTCCTTGGCGATTTCGCGGAACGCGGGGATTGACGGGCCGTACTGCATGTAGACCAGCGAGTTCGTCGGGTTCGGCGCGAACTGCACCATGAACTGCGCGAGATCGGCAGGCAGGAAGTGCGTGATGCAGATCACCGCCGGCGGGTCCTGGCGGATCTTGGCAAGGGTAGGGCCCCATTCGGAAATCGGCACGTTCACGGTTTCGAACAGGCTGATTTCCCAGCCGAAGTCCGCCGCCCTTTCCTTCACTGCATTGGCGATGGTCGCGGCATAGACACCGGCAGACAGGATCACCGCCATCTTGTTGTTGGCGCGCTTGTAGGACCCCGCCTCTTCCAGCTGCTGCACGAATTTGAGAAAGCCCGG
>DAISVW010000021.1:0-15135 GCA_036826695.1 Aestuariivirga sp. | reverse complement strand
CCTGCCTCATGGGCGTCTGGCCGGGGGGCGACTGCGTGGCGGGCGCCCTGGACCTGACGGTGGCCGCCGTCGACGATGGCCGCCGCGCCGCCGAATCCATCCATCAGTTTCTCACGGCTTAGAGGACGACAGCCATGGCCGACCTGCGCAGCAATTTTCTCGGCATCAAATCTCCCAATCCGTTCTGGCTCGCCTCGGCGCCGCCCACCGACAAGGAATACAACGTGGTGCGCGCCTTCAAGGCGGGCTGGGGCGGCGTCGTGTGGAAGACCCTGGGCGAGGAGGGCCCGCCGATCGTCAATGTCAACGGCCCGCGCTACGGCGCCATCCATGGCGCCGACCGGCGGCTCCTTGGCCTCAACAACATCGAGCTGATCACCGACCGGCCGCTGGAGATCAATCTGCGCGAGATCAAGCAGGTCAAGCGCGACTGGCCGGATCGCGCGATGATCGTCTCGATCATGGTGCCCTGCCAGGAAGAGTCATGGAAGGCGATCCTGCCCAGGGTGGAAGAGACCGGATGCGACGGCATCGAGCTCAACTTCGGCTGCCCGCATGGCATGAGCGAGCGCGGCATGGGCTCCGCCGTAGGCCAGGTGCCGGAATACATCGAGATGGTGGCCCGCTGGTGCAAGCAGTATTCGCGCCTGCCGGTGATCGTCAAGCTCACCCCCAACATCACCGACATCCGCTATCCGGCACGCGCGGCGAAGCGCGGCGGGGCCGATGCCGTGTCGCTGATCAACACCATTTCCTCGATCGTCTCGGTCAACCTCGACAATTTCGCCCCGGAACCGGCAATCGACGGCAAGGGCAGCCACGGCGGCTATTGCGGCCCGGCGGTCAAGCCCATCGCGCTCAACATGGTGGCGGAAATCGCCCGGGACCCTGAAACCCGCGGATTGCCGATTTCGGCGATCGGCGGCATCACCACCTGGCGCGACGCGGCGGAATTCATCGCCATGTCGGCCGGAACCGTGCAGGTCTGCACCGCGGCGATGACCTATGGCTTCCGCATCGTCGAGGAGATGAAGACCGGCCTTGCCCGCTGGATGGACGAGAAAGGCTATGCCACCATCGAGGATTTCCGCGGCCGCGCCGTTCCCAATGTGACGGACTGGCAGTATCTCAATCTCAATTATGTGACGAAGGCCCATATCGACCAGGATCTGTGCATCAAATGCGGCCGCTGCTACGCCGCCTGCGAGGACACCTCGCACCAGGCGATCACCAAGGAAAAGGACGGCAAGCGCCACTTCGAGGTGATCGACGCCGAATGCGTGGCCTGCAACCTGTGCGTGGAGGTCTGCCCGGTCGAGAGCTGCATCACCATGGTGCGAATGACTGACGGCGTTGACCCGCGCACCGGCCGCAAGATCGACCCCAACTATGCCAACTGGACCACCCACCCCAACAATCCCATGGCCCTGAAGGCCGCGGAATGACCACAACTCCTGCTCGGCAGTGAAATCGCCCCCGCAACCGCGCGGGCGAGCGCGATACGGCGCTTGCCGGGGCCGCCGCATAAGGATAAGTTGTCCATCATGCATGGAACAGCCGCAACCGCGCTTCCGGACATGCTCCAACGCTGCGAGCATTGCAGTGTGCGCCACCAGGCGGTCTGCGGGGCCATGGACGACACCCAGCTGCGCAAGCTCGCGCAGATCGCCCACCGCAAGAAGATCCGCGCCGGCCAGACCATCATCTCGGACGAGGAGCCCGTCGATTTCTTCGCCAACGTGATCTCCGGCGCCATCAAGCTCACCAAGACCCTGCCGGACGGCCGCCAGCAGATCGTCGGCCTGCTGTTTGCCCCGGATTTTCTCGGCCGCGCCTATTCCAAGAACAATCCGTATACGGCGGAAGCCGCGACGGACGTCGAAATCTGCACCTTTCCCAACGCCGCCTTCGAGCGCCTGGTCTCCGAATACCCCGGCCTGCAGCAGCGCCTGTTCCAGCACACGCTGGATGAACTCGACGCGGCGCGGGACTGGATGCTGCTGCTCGGCCGCAAGACCGCCGAGGAAAAGGTGGCGAGCTTCCTCTATCTGCTGGCCCGCCGCAGCATGCTCGGCGGCTGCGCCCACAAGAGCGAGGCCGGTGCGGCGGCCTTCGAGCTTCCGCTCACCCGCTCCGACATCGCGGACTATCTCGGCCTCACCATCGAGACGGTGAGCCGCCAGCTCACCCGCCTCAAGACCAGCCATGTGATCAGGCTCAGCACCAGCCGGCTGATCATGGTGCCGGATCTGAACCGGCTTGCCCGGGCCGCCGGACAGGATGACGGCCGGCATTGATCGGCGTCAATGACTGCTCCTCTCAGATGCTGTATAGGGTTTTGACGAAAGAGAGGGTAACGCAATGAGCTACAAGACGATTCTGGTGTCCTTGAACGAAGTCGGCCGCCTTGATGAGCTGGTTGCCGCTGCGGTGAGCCTGGCCCGGGACACGGGGGCTCATGTATCGGGGCTCTATGTGATACCGGCGGTTCAGGTCTATCCCTCGGTCGGCTTCGAGGCCGCCCCCCAGGTGTTCGAGGGCAACCGCACGTTTTTCAAGGACAATCTGGCCAGGGTGAAACAGGCCTTCGACGGGGCCATGCAGCGCGAGGGCCTCGCCCATGATTTTCACCAGATCGATGCCCGCACACCGGTGATCGCCGAGGAAGTGCTGGCGGTCGGCCGCTGCGCCGATCTTCTGGTGCTGTCGGCCACCAATCCCGATGAGATCACAGGGGTGGAGCGGGACTTCGTCGAACAGGTGATCATGTCAGCCGGACGGCCGGTGATCGTGCTGCCCTATCAGGGCAACGCGAAGATCTCGCTTGATGAAATCATCGTCGGCTGGAACGGCGGCCGCGAGGCCGCCCGCGCCGCCTTCGACGCGCTGCCGCTTCTGAAGAAGGCCCGCAAGGTGCGGATCGTCTGGGTCGACCCGCAGAAGGAGCCGTCGCTGCGCGGCAGTGTCGCAGGCGCGGACATCGCCGGGACGCTGGCACGCCATGGCGTCAAGGCCGAGGCCCAGGGTTACCCGACAGACGGGCAGGACGAGGGCCAGGCGCTGCTGCGCTGCGCCGACGACACCGGCGCCGGGCTGGTGGTGATGGGTGCTTATGGGCACAGCCGCCTCGCCGAATTCATCTTCGGCGGCGCCACCCGCTTCGTGCTCACCCGCATGTCGCGGCCCATTCTGATGTCGCATTGAGGAGGCGGGCATGCTGAGCAAGATCCGCCTGGAACTGGCCCGCGACCACGACCACCCGAAGGGAGAAGGCGACATCGGCTATGAATTCGCCGCGCCCCTGGACGGCAATGGCAAGATCATTCCTGAGGAGTGGCGCAAGCACCGCGATCACTGCCGCGTGGTGCGCTTCCGTCCGAACGAGGACGATGACATCGGCCATCTGGTGCGCAAGCCGGGCGGCGCCTGGGCCTTTCACTACGACGTCGCGTCTGACGAGGAGGACGACGAGCAGGGCTACCGTTTCGGCGATCATGCCTTCAAGGTCGGGGAATATGTCTCGATCCGCGAGGATGAAGGCCTGCGCACATTCCGGGTCGTGCGGGTGCAGCCGGTCGCCTAGGCCCTTGCCTCGGCGGGGGCAAGCCGCTACCCATCGCGCCCGAAACGGCAATTGATCGGGGCGCTTCATCATGGCGAGTTACAATCTGTTCCTGCTTCCGGGCGACGGCATCGGCCCGGAGGTGATGAGGGAAGCCGAGGCGATCATCGCCTGGTTCAACGCCCAAGGCATCGCCCGGTTCGAGGTCGACCGCGGGCTGGTCGGCGGCTCCGCCTATGACGCCCATGGCAAGGCAATCTCGGAAACCGACATGGCCAAGGCCCTGGCCTCGGATGCGGTGCTGTTCGGCGCGGTCGGCGGCCCCAAATGGGACAAGGTGCCCTATGACGTCAGGCCCGAGGCCGGCCTCCTGCGGCTGCGCAAGGATCTTGGCCTGTTCGCCAATCTCCGCCCCGCCATCTGCTATCCGGCCCTGGCCGATGCCTCGTCGCTCAAGCGCGAGGTGGTGGAAGGGCTCGACATCCTGATCGTCCGTGAACTGACGGGTGGCGTCTATTTCGGCGAGCCCAAGACCATCACCGACCTCGGCAACGGCCAGAAGCGCGGCATCGACACGCAGGTCTATGATACCTTCGAGATCGAGCGCATCGCCCGCGTCGCCTTCGATCTGGCCCGCACCCGGCGCAAGAAAGTGTCATCCGCCGAGAAGCGCAACGTGATGAAGACCGGCGTTCTGTGGAACGAGGTGGTCACCCGCGTGCACGGCCAGGAATATCCGGATATCCAGCTGGAGCATGTGCTGGCCGATAACTGCGCCATGCAGCTGGTGCGCTGGCCCAAGCAGTATGACGTGATCGTCACCGACAATCTGTTCGGCGACGTGCTCTCGGACGTGGCGGCGAGGCTGACGGGTTCGCTCGGCATGCTGCCGTCCGCCTCGCTCGGCGCGGCCGATCCGAAATCCGGCCGCCGCAAGTCGCTTTATGAGCCGGTGCATGGCTCGGCGCCGGACATCGCCGGCACCGGGGCGGCGAACCCGATCGCCATGATCGCCTCCTTCGGCATGGCGCTGCGCTATTCGCTGGGGCTTGGCGACTGGGCGGATAAACTCGATGAGGCGATCGCCGCGGTGCTCGCCAAGGGCATCCGCACCCGCGACATCGCCGGCGGCCAGCCCGCCAACGCCTCGACCAGCCAGATGGGCGCGGCGATCCTCGCTGAACTCCAGGCGCTGGCCTGACCCCGGTATCGTCGTCCTGGCCGTCAGCCCTCGATCTTCGAGAAATCGGCGACTTCCGCCGTGGCGGCACGGATGCGGTTGAGAAGGCGCAGGCGGTTCTCGCGGAAATTGGCGTCCTTGTCGTTCACCGTCACCTGCGCGAAGAACTGGTCCACCGGCACACGCAGCCGGGCCAGCGCGGCCATGGCCGCTTCGAAATCCTCCTGCTCGATGGCGCGGCGCGCCTGGGCGGCAGCCTGGGTTACGCCCGAGTGCAGCGCCTTCTCCTCGCCCTTGATCAGCTGCTGGATGTTCACATCGCCGTCATAGGCGCGGCCGTCCTTCTTCTCCTCGATGCGCAGGATATTGGCGGCGCGCTTGACGCCGGCCAGCAGGTTCTTGCCGTCGTCGGTGTCGAGGAAGCTGGACAGCGCCTCGACGCGCTTGGTGACCAGCACCAGATCGTCCTGATTGCCCAGCGCGAAGACCGCGTCGATCAGGTCATGGCGCTTGCCTTCGTCCTTGAGATGCACCTTGAGGCGGTCGGCGAAGAAGGAAAGAAGATCATCGCCGTAGGGCTTGAGATCGATGCGCAGGCCCTTGTCGAGAATGATGCGGATCACGCCCAGCGCGGCGCGGCGCAGCGCGTAAGGGTCCTTCGAGCAGGTGGGCTTCTCGTCGATGGACCAGAAGCCCGTGAGCGTGTCCAGCTTGTCGGCCAGCGCCACCGCCTGGCCCACCCGCGAGACCGGCAGCGTGTCGCCCGGCCCCAGCGGCTTGTAATGGTCGCGGATGGCGTCCGCCACTTCGGGGTCCACACCCTGGTCGAGCGCGTAATAGCGGCCCATGACGCCCTGCAGCTCCGGAAACTCGCCGCCCATGCCGGTGACCAGATCGGCCTTGGCGCGGCGCGCCGCGGCGCGCGCCTTTTCCGGATCGGCGCCGAGCCTGGCGGCGATCTCGCCCGCCAGCTTCTCGATGCGCTTCACACGCTCGCCCTGGCTCCCCAGCCTGGCGTGGAAGGTGACGGCGTCGAGCTTCGTGGCCCAGTCCTCAAGCTTCACCTTGCGGTCCTGGTCCCAGAAGAAGCGGGCATCCGACAGCCTGGCGGCGATCACCTTGTTGTTGCCGGCGACGATCGTCTTGCCGCCGTCGCTGGCGAGCATGTTCGCGACCATGAGATAGCGGTTGGCCAGCTTTCCGCCGGCGATGTCACGAAGTGCAAAACAAATCTGGTGGCTGCGGAGCGCGGTGGCGATGGCCTCCGGCGGCACCGCGAGGAAGCTGTCATCGAAGCTCCCCATCAGCACCACCGGCCATTCGGCGAGACCCGCCGTTTCCCGGAGCAGGGCCTCGTCCTCGATCACCTCGAGCCCCTGCGCGAAGGCGAGGCTGCGGGCCTCGGCGCGGATCGTCTCGGCGCGCTGGCGGGCATCGACCATCACGAAGGCGCGGGAGAGCTTCTCCGCATAATCCTCGAAGCGCCGCACCGCGATGGGCGCAGGCGCCATGAAACGGTGGCCATGGGTGATGTTGCCGCTCACGATGCCGTCGATCTCGAAGGGCACCACCTCGCCGTCAAACGTGCAGACGATCGAATGAAGCGGCCGCACCCAGCGCAGGGAGCCGGAGCCCCAGCGCATGGATTTGGGCCAGGGGAATTTGCGCACCGTCTCCGGCACCAGCTCGGCGATGATGCTGGTGGCGTCGCGGCCCGGCTTCCGTATGACGGCCAGATAGAACTGGCCTTTCTTGTCATCCTGCACGGTGAGATCGGCGAGCGTGAGGCCGGTCGATTTGAGGAAACCGTCAATGGCCGGCTGCGGCGCGTCAACCCGCGGGCCTTTGCGCTCCTCGCTCACATCGGCGGCGCGGGCGTCGAGCCCCTCGACCGACAGCACGAGGCGGCGCGGCCCGCCATGCGCCTGCGCGCCCTCATAGGTGAGGCCCGCCGCCACCAGCGCGTTGGTGATGATCTGGCGCAGGTCCTCCGCCGCCCGCTGCTGCATGCGGGCGGGGATTTCCTCGGAAAACAGTTCTATCAGTAGTTCGGGCATCGAAGCGCTGGCCGGAGGGGTGAACCGTTACAGTGTCTTGTGCGAGCCGTCGCAGAAGGGCTGCGCCTTCGAGTGCTTGCAGGCGCAGAAGAACTTGCGGCCCGAAGCCTCCGCCGTCCATTTCACCGGGTTGAAGGACGAGCCCTTGTGCGAGCCGTCGCAGAACGGCTGGCGCTTCGACTGGCCGCAGGCGCACCACCAGTAATCCTTGCCGGCCTCGACCTCGACGGGGATCGGCGCTTTCTGGGCAATGACGGGTTCGGACATGGGGCTCACTCCTCGATTGTGTTCGGCGGTTGCCTACAGGGATTCAGGGCCCAAGTCCAACCCTGCCCGCTTACCAGTCAGCAGGCGGCGGCTCCGGAATGGAATTGGCCGCACCCAGCACCTGCTGGTCGAAATCGATGATCGAGCCGGTCATCAGGCCTGATTCCTCGCTCGACAGATAGGCGACGGCGCGGGCCACTTCGGCGGGCTTCAGCAGGCGGCCGAAGGGGCGCCCGGCCGCGGCCTTTTCGAGCCAGCCAGGAGCGGCGTCATGATAGGTCTTCATGATGCGGTCTTCGCCGGGCGTATCCATCCAGCCGATGTTGAGGCCGTTGACCCTGATCCTGTAGCGCATCACCGTGAAGGCCACGTTGCGGGTGAGGGTGGCGAGCGCGCCCTTGGAGCCGCAATAGGCGGAGATGAAATCCTGCCCGCCATGGCCTGACATCGACAGGATGTTGACGATGGTGCCGCTGGTCCTGGTCTTCTTCATCAGGTGCAGCGCGTCCTGCATCAGGAAGAAGGGGGCGCGCACATTGGTGTCGAACATCAGGTCATAGAGTTCGGGGGTCGTATCCCAGATCGAGCCGCGGTCGGTGATGGCGGCGGCGTTGACCAGCGCGTCGACGCGCCCGAAGGCGGCATCGCAGGCGGCCATCACCTTGCGCACATCTTCCATCTTCGCAAGATCGCTCTGTACAAAGACGGTTTTCACTTTCTTCGCCTCGAGCGCCGCCTTGACCTTCGCCCCACGCGCGGCGTTGCGGCCGGTGATCACCAGATTGGCCGCGCCGCGCTCGGCGAACAGATGCGCGATGGCCTCGCCCAGCCCCTGGGTGGAGCCAGTGACCACGGCGGTCTTGCCGTCCATGGAGAGGTTCTTCAGCGAGTCGATGTTCATGATCAGGATACCTTCACGGGCGCGCCGGTCTGCCAGGAGAGCGTCGCGGCATCGGCCAGCTTCTGGGCCTGCAGGCCGTCGAAGCCGCTGGGTGCGACGGGCTTTCCGCTGCTCACCGCGTCGATGAAGCTGAGCACTTCGTTGGCATAGGCCTGGCCATAGCGCTCGGTGAAGAAGTTGAGGATCGGGTCCTCGCGGAAGCCCTCGCCATTGGCCAGTTCCACCGTGGTGTTGTGGATGTTGCCGGCCCGCAGCATGCCTTTCGATCCGTGCACCTCGATCCGCTGGTCATAGCCATAGGTGGCGCGGCGCGAATTGGTGATGACGCAGATCTTGCCGGACGCCGTCTGCATCTGCACGGCGGCGGTATCGACGTCGCCTGCAGCACCGATCACCTTGTCAACGAGCGAGGCGCCCAGCGCGTTCACCACCGTGAACTCCTCGCCCACCAGGAAGCGGGCGAGATCGAGATCGTGGATCATCATGTCGCGGAACAGCCCACCCGACAGCTTCACATAGTCCATCGGCGGCGGCCCGGGATCGCGGCTGATGATGGTGGCCATCTCGACGCTGCCCACCGCGCCATCGCGCAGGCGCTTCTGCAGCGCGGCGAAGCTCGGGTCGAAGCGGCGGTTGAAGCCGATCATCAGGGTCGTCTTGTTCTTCTCGACAACCTTGAGGCATTGCTCGATGCGCTCAACCGAGAGGCTCACCGGCTTTTCGCACAGCACGGGCTTGCCCGCGTTGGAGCCGGCCTCGATCTGCTCGGCATGGAAGGGCGTGGGCGTGGCGATCAGGATGGCGTCGACGTCCTTCGCCTTGATGATGTCCTCGACGCTGGCCACCTTGGCGCCCACCTCGGCGGCCAGGTCCGCCGCCGCCTTCGGCAGCGCGTCGGCCAGATAAGCGACCTTCGCCTTGCCCGAGGCGGCGATCGTCCGGGCATGCACCTTGCCGATGCGGCCCGCGCCCAAGACGCCAAATCTCATCATTGCCGATCCTCCATCACGCCCGATTGCGAGCCATATTGAAACATTCGTTGCGAATTGACTTGCTTTTGGAATTATTGTTTTTTCCTGTCAAGCCAAGTTGAATACATCGGAGTGCATCATGGCAGCGGGTTCGACCCCCCGGAGGCTGGACGTCATCACCATCGGGCGCTGCTCGGTCGATCTTTATGGCCAGCAGATCGGCTCGCGGCTCGAAGATGTGACGTCGTTTGCCAAATCGGTGGGTGGCTGCCCGGCCAACATCGCCATCGGCGCCGCCCGGCTTGGTTTGCAATCCGGGCTCATCACAAGGGTGGGCGATGAGCAGATGGGCCGCTTCGTGAAGGAGCAAATGGCCCGCGAGGGCGTGGCGCTCGACGGCATTGCCACCGATCCCACGCGGCTCACCGCGCTGGTGCTGCTTTCGGTCGAGAACGACAAGAGCTTTCCCCTGATCTTCTACCGCGACAATTGCGCCGACAGCGCGCTCTCGGAGGACGACATCGACGAGGCTTTCGTGGCCTCGGCCGCCGCCGTGCTGGTGACGGGCACGCATTTCGCAACCCCCGGCGCCGCCGCCGCGCAGCGAAAAGCCATGCGCATCGCCAGGGCCCATGGCGCCAGGGTGATCTTCGACATCGACTACCGGCCCAATCTCTGGGGTCTTGCCGGCCACGCCGCGGGCGACGAGCGCTACATCAAGTCGGACAGGGTTTCGGCCCATCTCAAGGCAATCCTGCCGGACTGCGACCTGATCGTCGGCACCGAGGAGGAGGTCCACATCGCGGCGGGCAGCGAGGATACGCTGGAGGCGCTCAACATCATCCGTACACTGTCGAATGCGGTGATCGTGCTGAAGCGCGGGCCGATGGGCTGCGTAGTCTATCCCGGCGCCATTCCGGACGCGATCGAAAACGGCATCGCCGGGCAGGGCTTCCCGATCGAGGTCTACAACGTGCTGGGCGCGGGCGACAGTTTCATGTCCGGCTTTCTGCGGGGTTTCCTGCGCGGTGAAGATCACGCGGTGAGCGCCAGCTGGGCCAATGCCTGCGGGGCTTTCGCGGTGTCGCGGATTCTGTGATCACCTGAAATTCCCACCTGGGATGAGCTGCAGTATTTCCTGAAGCATGGCAGCCCGCACCGGGCGCTGCGCAAGGACGAGGCCATCAACCACATTCACTGGGCCACCACGCGGCGGCCGCAGCCCGCGCAACTCATGGCCTTCGCCATCGACCACCGGATGCAGCTCGAGCAGATGGCGGAGAAGGCCCACGCGCCGCGCGGGCGGATCAATGACTTCAAGCGACTCGCCGTGGCGGCGGGCGGGCGCGTGGCCAATGGCCGGCCGGGCTTCGGCACGCTGCTGGACGATGTCTATGGCCGCGAGGCGATGTTCGACGCGGCGAAGCTGGGCCTCTGGGTGGGGCGGCCCCTGGAGCAGCCGGGCTCCAGGCCGCTTCGCTTCGAGTTCACGCAGGATGTGGGGGCGCGGCTCGCCGAATGGCCTGTGACCCATACGGTGAAGTGCCTCGCCTTCTATCACCCGGACGACCCCACTGAGCTGAAGCGAGAGCAGGGCGAGAAGCTGCGCACGCTTTACGAAGCCACGCGCAAGGTGGGCCGCGAGCTGATGGTGGAAATCATCGCTGGCAAGAATGGTAAGCTGAAACAGGATACTGTCGCCCGGGCACTGGCCGGGCTTTACGCGCTGGGGATCAAGCCCGACTGGTGGAAGCTGGAGCCGCAGGCCTCTGCCGCCGCGTGGGACAGGATCGCGGACGTGATCGCCGGGAACGCCCCTTATTGCCGCGGCATCGTTCTGCTGGGCCTCGACGCGCCGGAAGAGGAACTGGCGGCGGGGTTCCGCGCGGCGGCCTCGCAGCCGGTGGTGAAAGGCTTCGCGGTGGGCCGCACGATTTTCCGCGACGCGGCTGAGGCCTGGCTCGCCGGACGGATGACCGACGATGAGGCGGTCGCCGAGATGACGGCAAGGGTCCGGGCGTTGGTGGCGGTATGGGAGAAGTCACGAAACTAGCGCGTACCGTCACCAAACCGGAGGCAGGCCCTAGCGGATGTCGACCACCACGCGCCCCTAGCCCCTGCCGGCCACGATATCGGCGGCCACTCGCGGCACATAATCGAGCGTCACAAGGGTGGTGAGCGCGTGGAGCTTCGCGAGGTCGAGATCGGCCACCAGCCGCTCCCACACCTTCAGGCGGCGCGGCATTGGCGTCGACACAGAATTGATTCCGACAAGCTTCACGCCGCGCAGGATGAAGGGCGCCACATTGGTGGGAAGGTCCATGCCCTGGGCAAGGCCGCAGGCGGCAACGGTGGCCTCCGGGTTCATCTGCGAGATGACATTGGCGAGCGTCACCGAGCCCACCGAATCAATGCAGCCCGCCCAGCGCGACTTGGCGAGCGGCTTCACCGGGCCGTTGAACTCATTACGGTCAACGACGCCCGCCGCGCCGAGGCCTTTCAGGAAAGCTTCCTCGGCGGTGCGGCCCGTGGAGGCGATCACCCGGTAGCCGAGCTTGGCGAGGATGACGATCGCCGTGGTGCCCACGCCACCCGCCGCACCGGTGACCAGAATGTCGCCGTCAGCGGGCTTCACGCCCTGTTCCTCCAGCGCCATCACGCACAGCATGGCGGTGTAGCCGGCGACACCCACCGACATGCAATCCGCCGCCGTCCAGCCCCTGGGCACCGGCACCAGCCAGTCGCCGCTGACCCGCGCCACTTCGGCGAAGCCGCCATGGTGGCCCTCGCCCACGCCATAGCCGTTGAGCACCACCTGGTCGCCCGCCTTCCAGCGCGGATGGCTGGAGGCCCGCACCACGCCGGCGAAATCAATGCCGGGGATCAGCGGAAAGCGCCGGGCGATGGGCGCCTTGCCCGTGATGGCCAGACCATCCTTGTAATTGACCGAGGAGTGGGAGACGTCCACCGTGACGTCGCCCTCCATCAGGTCCTGCTCCTCGAGCCGGGTGAGCGCGGCTTTCTGGCCGCTGTCGGTCTTGGTGATGAGAATGGCGCGGAAAGACATAGGGTTTCCTTTCAGAGAGCTTCGGTGAAGCGGACGGGCTGGCCCCGGGCCGGGCCGATGATTTCGCCGTTCCACATGGCGAGCCGGCCGCGCAGCATGGCGCCGATGGGCCAGCCGGTGACGGTACGGCCGTCATGCGGGGTCCATTTGCAGCGGCTTTCGATCCAGTCATTGCTGATGGTGCGGCGCGCCTTCATGTCGACGATGGTGAAGTCGGCGTCATAGCCCTCGGCAATGCGGCCCTTGCCGGCCATGCCGAAAATCCGGTTGGGCCCATGCGAGGTGAGATCGACGAAGCGTTCGAGCGTGAGCAGCCCGCGGTTGACATAGTCCAGCATGACGGGAACCAGCGTCTGCACGCCGGGCATGCCGGAGGGCGAGCCGGGATAGGGCCTGGCCTTTTCCTCCAGCGTGTGCGGCGCATGGGCCGAGCCCAGCACATCGACGAGGCCGGAGGCCAGCGCCTGCCAGATGCCCTGGCGGTGATGAGGCTCGCGCATCGGCGGGTTCATCTGGATCAGATTGCCGAGCCTGTCATAGTCCTCCGAGGTGAAGGTGAGGTGATTGGGCGTCACTTCCACCGTGGCCACGTCGCGGTTGGCGGCGAGCAGCGGAAATTCATCCGCCGTGGAGATGTGGAGGACGTGGATGCGCTTGCCCGCCTGCCGCGCCAGCCGCAACAGCCGCTCGGTCGACAGCCGCGCAGCTTCGACGTCGCGCCACACATAATGGCTCTTGGGATCGCCCTCGACGCGCAGGTGCTTGCGGGCATTGAGCCGGAATTCGTCCTCGGAATGGAAGGACGCGCGGCGGCGGATGTTCTTCAGGATGGCGGCGACACCGTCATCATCCTCGACCAGCAGCGCGCCCGTGGATGAGCCCATGAACACTTTGACACCGGCGCAGCCCGGCAGCCGCTCGAGCTCGCCCAGCTGATCGGCGTTCTCCCGCGTGCCGCCCATGAAGAAGGCGAAATCGCAGGGCATGCGGTCGGTCGCCCGGCGGACCTTGTCGGCCAGCGTTTCGCCCGAGGTGGTGAGCGGGTTGGTGTTGGGCATTTCGAACACCGTGGTGACGCCGCCCATGATGGCGGCGCGGCCGCCGGTTTCGAGGTCTTCCTTGTGTTCAGCGCCCGGTTCGCGGAAATGCACCTGGCTGTCAATGACGCCGGGCAGGATGTGAAGCCCGGTGCAATCAATGACTTCGCCCGACTGGTGCGGCCCATAGGACCCGAGCCCCACGATGCGGCCGGCGGTGACCGCGATGTCGCGCTGGCCTGTGCCGTCATGGTTGACGACGGTGCCGCCCTTCAGGATCAATTCGGCGTGGATGGTCATGGCGCTCCTTGAATGCCGTGCTGGCTCTTCGTAAATGTGGTTCGGGAACGAAGCAACAGCGATGCGCGATATGGAATTCCGGGCAGGACGGCTCGCCGGCCGGGCCGTTCTGGCCGTCAGCGGGCCGGACGCGGCCCATTTCCTGCACAATCTGCTCACGGCGGATGTCGAGCATCTGGCTGATGGCGGGGCCATTTATGCCGCCCTGCTGTCGCCGCAGGGCAAGATCCTGTTCGACATGCTGGTGCTGCGGCGGGGCGGGGGTTTCCTGATCGATTGCGCCGCCAGCCAGCGCACGGCGCTCATGAAGCGGCTGGCGCTTTACAGGCTGCGCGCGAAGGTGGAGATCGCCGGGCCGGATGATCTGACGGTCGGCGTTTCGCCGGTGGAAATCTCCGGTGGCTTTATTGACCCGCGCACCCCGGCCATCGGCTGGCGGATGATCGGCCCGGCGGGAGACCCGGAAGCGCAAGGCTATGACGCGGCGCGCATCGCCCTGGGGCTTGCCGATTCGGAGGCTGATCTCGGCTCCGGCGAATTCTTCCCGCATGAGGCCAATCTCGACCAGCTGGGCGGGGTGAGCTTCAGGAAGGGCTGCTATGTGGGCCAGGAAGTGGTCTCGCGCATGGAACATCGCGGCACGGCGCGCAGCCGCATCCTGCCGGTGAAGCTGGCGGGCGAAGCGCCGCCGGCGGGAACCGAGATCCGGTCCGGCGAGAAACAGATCGGCACGCTGCTCTCGGGCGCCGGCGATCAGGCGCTGGCGTTGCTCCGGCTGGACCGGCTGGCGGAAGCGGCGGGGCCGCTCATGGCGGCAGGCGTTGCGCTGAACGTGCGGAAGCCACCGTGGGCGCGCTATGACGTGGCGGGAGCCGCATGACGGCGCTCCGCCATGCCGATGGTCTCTGCCGTTGCAACTGGTGCGGCACGGACGCGCTCTATGTGGCCTATCACGACGAGGAATGGGGCGTGCCGGAATATGACTCGCGGGCACTTTTCGAGAAGCTGCTGCTCGATGGCTTTCAGGCCGGTCTCTCGTGGATCACCATCCTGCGCAAGCGCGACAGTTTTCGTCGCGCCTTCGACGGCTTCGACGCGGAAGAGATGGCGCGCTACACGCCGGAGAAATGCGAGGCCCTGATGCATGATGCAGGCATCGTGCGCAACCGGCTGAAAATCGCCGCCAGTGTTTCCAATGCACAGGCCTATCTGGCGATCCCGGACTTCTCCGCCTATCTCTGGGATTTCGTGGATGGCAAGCCCATCCAGAACCGCATCCGCAGCATGAGCGGGATTCCAGCCAAGACGCCGCTCGCCGAAGCGATCTCCAAGGATCTGCAGAAGCGCGGCTTCCGCTTCGTGGGCCCCACCATCGTTTACGCATTCATGCAGGCCTGCGGGCTGGTCAATGATCATCTGGTGGATTGCCACCGGCATGAGGCGGTGAAACATGCCGCGAAAGGCTGAGCCGCCGCGCGCCTGGCAGCGCATGCTGTCGGGCCGCAGGCTCGATCTCCTCAACCCCTCGCCGCTCGACATCGAGATCGAGGACATCGCCCATGGCCTGGCGCGCGTCGCCCGGTGGAACGGCCAGACCAGGGGCGATCACGCGCTGTCAGTCGCCCAGCACTGCGTGCTGGTGACCGAGATCGCAGGCCAGCTCGCGCCTGCGCTCACGCGCGAGGAGAGGCTCGCCGCACTGCTTCACGACGCGCCGGAATATGTTGTGGGTGACACGATCTCGCCGTTCAAGGCCGCGCTTGGGCTCGACTATAAGGATTTCGAGAACCGCC
>DAISVW010000020.1:0-15324 GCA_036826695.1 Aestuariivirga sp. | reverse complement strand
CGGGCAGCCGCGTCAGGAAGCGGAGCGAGACCAGGAACGAGGCAAAAGGCCGGAACCGCCCCCTGTGTGCGCGGGGAGGCTCAAACCCGTCGCTCATGTTGTGTGGTAGACCCGAACCCCGTGATCAATGAACCCTCAGATAGGAGCCTTTGCGCCAAATGACAAATGCCGCTTCGGGACTGCCCTTCGATGATATCCGGGATCTCGTGAAAGACCTTCCCGGACCTGACCCGGAGGCTGTTTCGGCCTGCCAGACCCGCGAAGCGCAATTGACCAAGCCGCCCGGCGCGCTGGGGCGCATCGAAAGCCTGTCGGAATGGCTGTGCGCCTGGCAGGGCCGCCACCCGCCAAAGGCAGAGCGCGTGGTGGTCGCGGTGTTCGCGGGAAACCACGGCGTCGTCGCGCAGGGCGTCAGCGCCTATCCCCCGGAAGTGACCCGCCAGATGGTGGCGAATTTCCAGAGTGATGGCGCCGCCGTGAACCAGATCTGCAAGACCTTCGGCCTTGGCCTCAAGGTGTTCGAACTGGCGCTCGAACAGCCGACGCGCGACATCACCCTCGATGCGGCGCTGGAGGAAGCCGAATGCGCCGCCACCATGGCCTATGGCATGGAGGCCACGGAAGCCTGCGACATCCTCTGCATCGGTGAAATGGGAATCGGCAACACCACCATTGCCGCCGCCTTGTCGCTCGCCCTGTTCGGCGGCAAGGCCGAGGACTGGGTGGGCCCCGGCACCGGCGTCGAGGGCGCGGCACTCAAACGCAAGGCCGAGGTGGTGCGCCGCGCCGTTGATCTTCACCGCGACCATCTCGGCGATCCTCTGGAAGTTCTGCGCCGTCTCGGCGGTCGCGAGGTCGCCGCGATGACGGGCGCCGTGCTGGCCGCGCGGCTGCAGCGCATTCCGGTGATCCTCGACGGCTATGTGGCAACCGCCGCTGCCGCGGTTCTCAAGGCGATGCGGCCGGATGCACTCGATCATTGCGTGGCGGGGCATGTCTCGGCCGAACCGGCGCACCGGCGGCTGCTCGCCGAACTGGGCCTGACCCCGGTTCTCGATCTCGGCATGCGGCTTGGCGAGGGCTCCGGCGCGGCGATGGCGGCGGGCATCGTCAAGGCGGCGGCCGATCTGCACGCCGTCATGGCAACCTTCCAGTCAGCCGGGGTTTCCAACAAGTATGTCTGAGCGGCAGGCGGAACAGCTGGTCCGGCAGATCCTGGCTTGCCGGATCTGTGTCGAGCACCCGCTGCGAAAGCCCTTGCCGCACCCGCCGCGCCCGGTGTTTCAGGAAGGCTGGCGCGCGCCAGTTCTCATTGCCGGGCAGGCGCCGGGCGTCAGGGTCCATGCCTCGGGCCGCCCGTTCACCGACCCGTCGGGAGATCGCTTGCGGGCCTGGCTGGGAGTCGATGCGGCCCAATTCTACGACAGCCGCTGTTTCGCCATCGTGCCCATGGGCCTCTGTTTCCCCGGTCTGGATAGAGCGGGAAGCGACCTGCCGCCGCGCCCTGAATGCGCCCCGGCCTGGCGGGCGCGGCTGATGGCGGCGATGCCGGACATCGAACTCGTCATCTGCCTCGGAAGCCACGCCATGCGCTGGCACCTGGGCGAGGCCTATCCGGGCGCGGTCGATGCCGCGGTGCGCAACTGGCGCGCCGGGCTTCACCTCAAACCGGCGGTGATCGCCCTGCCGCATCCCTCCTGGCGCAACAATGGCTGGCTCTCGCGCAACCCGTGGTTTGCCGGCGAAACCCTGCCCGAACTCCGGAGGCTGGTGGCGAAGGCCCTGGCGCGGGCCGCTTGAAGCCGGGCCTGGCAAGCTCTAAATAGCTGCAAAACAAGGAATTCCTGCAACATGGCCAGCGTCACTCCGGAAGCCGTTCTCGCCGTTCTGAAGCGCATCGCGGCGCCCGACGGGCGGGGCAATGTAGTGTCGGCGGGGCTCGTCTCCGATATCGCCATCGACGGCGGCACGGTGATGTTCGCGCTCACCGCCTCGCCGCAGCACATGCGCGCCATGGAACTGCTGCGCGGCGCGGTCGAAACAGCGGTGCTGGGCATTCCCGGCGTCAGCAAGGCGATGGTGGCGCTCACCGCCGAGCGTGGCCCGGCGAAATCCGACGGCCAGCCCCCCGCCGGTCAGCGCGGTTCCGGCATTCCCGGCATCAGGCATCTCGTGGCAGTGGCCTCCGGCAAGGGCGGGGTGGGCAAGTCGACGACCGCCGTCAACCTCGCGCTGGCGCTGCACTCCCTGGGGCTCAGGGTGGCGGTGCTGGACGCCGATGTCTATGGACCTTCGATCCCGAAACTGTTCGGCCTCAGCGGCAAGCCCGAGGCCTCGAGCGAGCCCGGCAAGAAGATGAAGCCCATGTCCCGCCACGGCGTCGAGGTGATGTCGATCGGCTTTCTCGTTCCTGAGGATACACCGATGATCTGGCGCGGGCCGATGGTGATGTCGGCACTGACCCAGCTGCTGCGCGAAACCGCCTGGAGCCCGGCCGATGTCATGGTCATCGACATGCCGCCGGGCACCGGCGACGTTCAGTTGACGCTTGCCCAGCAGACGCCGCTGTCGGGCGCGGTCATCGTTTCCACCCCGCAGGATCTGGCGCTGATCGATGCCCGCAAGGGCATCAACATGTTCCGCAAGGTGAATGTGCCGGTGATCGGCATCCTCGAAAACATGAGCTACTTCGTGTGCTCGCGCTGCGGCGAGCGGCACGAGATCTTCGGTCATGGCGGGGCGCGGGAAGAGGCCGAGCGGATCGGCGTCCCTTGCCTGGGCGAGGTGCCGCTCGACAAGGAGCTGCGGTTGCGCTCCGACGCGGGCGAGCCGGTGGTGGCGAGCCAGCCCGAGAGCCTGCACACCGCCATCTACCGCGATGTGGCGCGCCAGGTCTGGGCGGCGCTGGAGGGTGGCCGGCTGGCCCGGCCCGCCCCAAGGATAGTTATGGAAAATGAGTAGTTTCCATCACTTCCCGCGGTTGATATTGGTATAGTCGGTTCAGGAGAGAGGTGAAGCGGGGGCGGCACCAGCTGCCCAGGGAGGCTGTGATGTCTAAACTGATGTGGATCGCCGGCATCCTTCTGGCCGCTGCCGGAGTGGCGGCCGGGGCCATCGTGCTCTTGGCGTTGGCCCCCGTGCCAGGTCTGACACTGGAAACAGCTGCCATTCTGCTGGTCGGCGGAACCTTGTCGCTGGGCCTTGGCAGCGCCATCGAGCTGTTGCGCAGACAGCTGGATGCGTTGCCAGAACCATTGGCCGAACCTTCGGTGGAATCTTCAGTGGAATCTTCGGTGGAGTCTTCGGTGGAACCGGTGGTCGAAGAGGCTGTTCCGCCTGCTCCTGCCCCCATCCCGCGGTTCGATCCGCGCACCGCAAAGCCAAGCGTTGAACCGCCCGCCGATGCCGCACAACTGGAAGTTTCCCAGCCCACCCTAGAGACCATCGAGGCTCTCGAGAGAGCCCGCAAGCAAATCGCACAGGCGTTCGAGCCGAAGAAATCCGAGGCCACTGCCGTGACAGCCGCGGCCCAGGCGTCTGAACCGGTCAAGTCGTCTGAGCCGGACCTGCCGACAGCCGTTGCGGAGGCTTTCGAGGAGGAGTTGGTGGAAGACCAAGCCATCGAGGCGGCGCAGCTCTATGTGGTCGAGGAGCGGTTCATTCGGGACCGGGCGGCCAGAATCCTGTCAGACGGCACCGTTGAAGCCGAGACCGATGAAGGCTGGATGCGTTTCGAGAATCTCGAGCATCTCAACGAGTATTTCGACGCCATGGAAGCCGCCAGGACCTGAGCCTGGCCCGTTCCCCCTCAGCGGACGTCGAGAACGCTTGTCCGCGCTTTCCGCACCACCGCGGTTGCGGTTGAGCCGCGAACCATCCTCTGCCAGCGCGAGCGGCCCTCGTCGGTGACCACGATCACCCGGTAGAGGGCGCCGTGTTCGACGATCTCCTCCACGGCACGCCCCACCGCCACCCGCGTCTCGCTGACCTCGATCTTCATCGCCTTGAGCAGCGCGCCGGCATTGGCTACCGCTTCTTGGGCGGCGGGCCGTCCGGCCTCGCTGTCAGCGACGGAAAAGAGCGTGATCGGTTCGCCGGTGACGCTGGCCAGTACGGCGGAGCGCCGCACTGCCTGCATCGAGCGCGCCGATCCATCGGTGCAGATGAAGAAGCCGCGCCGGTCCAGGCTGTTGCGTACCACCAGCACCGAGCAGGGGGCCATGGTGGTGACCGTCTGCACCACGCCCGAATCGAAGAAGGCCAGGAATTCGCCGCGCCAGCGCGAGGGCTCGCCCATGATGATCAGGTTGTAGGGGCCCAGTTCGTACTGGTCGAGAATGCCATTGGCGACATCGGGCGCCGTCTTGAGCTTGAGCACCACAACGCGGCCTTCGGGGCTCTGAAACTCGAGCTTGTTGTCACCCGCCGGATCGCCCCAGGCCTCGCTGCGCTGGGCTTCCTTGGGCCAGCCGGAAACATCGATGCCTTCTTCCTTCAATATTTCGACGGCGCGCTTCAAATGCCTGACGCCGGGAAGATCGATCCCGGCTTCCAGCATGTTCTCGCGCGCCAGCCGCACCTGAAGCCCGCCGGTCTGCAGGCCGGAATCGATAGGCCGCACGAACAGCACAATCAGGTCGCAGCTGTCCTGCACCGAGAAGCGCGCGGCGAAGCGCACGGTGACCAGCGATTCCTCGGTGCCGTCGATGCAGGCGAGAATGCGGAACCGGCTGCGCCTTTGGGCGCGCAGGTTCTGCAGCGTCTTCTGGACGGCGGCCTCCTGCCGGTCCGAGAGAATGGAGCGTCTGAAAATCATCGCATCATGTTTAAGGATGGAGGAACGGCCAGTACAGCACTGAGATCGCCAGCAGCACCACGAAGGACAACGCCATCATGCGAATGCCGATACGGAAGAAATCGGTGCCCTTGAGAAAGCCCGAGGCGTAGATGATGGCGAAGGCCGGCTGGGCGGCGGGCGTCAGATAGCCGAAGGCCGAGGAAATGGCGGTGATGAAGCCAGCGCTGATCGGGTCCTGCCCGGCTTCCACCGCCGTCTTCAGCACAATGGGCGCCAGCACCGCCACCGCTGCACCCGCCGTCATGGTGTTGGATACCCCGATGGTGAGAAGCGAGATCACCGTGTTGAAGCCGAACGTGCCGGTGGCGCCGATCTCGCGCATGCCCATGAACACGCTTTCGGCCACCCATTGCGCGGCCCCCGTCTCCTTCATCTCGACGCCCAGCGATATGGCGGCGGCGTAGAGCAGCACCACGCCCCAGTTGACGCCCGAGATGAAATCCTCCCAGCGCCCCAGCCCCAGCACCAGGAAGGCCGCCGCGCCCGACAGGGCCACGGTGCCGAGGCCCAGCGTGCCCGACAGCGTGACCCAGCCGAAGATGGTGAGCCCGATGATCAGGATGGTCAGCCACTCATTGGCCCGCAGCGGGCCTTGCAGCGAAACCTGGGTGCGCAGCCGGGCGATGGCCCGCGACAGGTCAGACACTTCCGGGCGGAACGTCATCACCAGAAGCAGCGTCACGATCGGCAGGCGGATCAGGAACATCGGGAAGGCGTAGATGATCCAGGTCACGTAATCCATGAGGAAGCGGCGGGTCTCGGGGTCCGCCGGATCATAGAAGAAGTCCTTCCAGTAGCTGATAATGATGGCGTTGCGGGCACCCCCCGAGGGTGTTGCCACGCCGGCGATCGAACAGCCGTAGGCAATCGAGAACAGCAGCACCGCCGCCAGATTATGGACCTTGCGGGGATCATTCGAGGTGAGCGTGATCAGCGTGACGCCCACCGGCAGCATCATCGCCGCCACCGTGTGCTCGCCGATGAAGGCGGCGATCGTGCCGCACACCACGGTGATGCCGAAGCTGATGGCATAGACATTGGTGCCGGTCATCCGCACGATCCACCAGGCGATGCGCTTGTCCAGCCGCTGGCGCACGATGGCCACCGCCAGCATCAGCGAGCCCATGATGAACAGCACCGAATCGGTCATCAGGCTCTGCGCCACCTTGGTGGGGTCGACCCGCAAGAGCACCACCTGGCCCACGATGATGAGCAGCGGCACGGCAGGCAGCGGAATGGCCTCGGTGATGAACAGCATGGTGGCCATCAGCGACATGACCAGCACGATCTGGCCCTCATGGGTGAGGCCCGGAGGGGTCGGCGCCGCCATCAGCGCGAAGCCCACCACCAGCGTGATGAAGAACCACCGCCGCTTCCACAGGAAGGCCAGGTCGATGTCGCCCATGAAGGCGAGGAAGCGCTGGTAGCCCTTGCGGCGGATGCGGGTGCGCCCGGCCGAAGGCTCATGCGCCTGGAGACTGTCGCGCGCCAGATGGAAGGAGGTGGTGGCGGCGCTCATGCCGCGGCCCTTGCCGCATGGCACAGCGCCATGACATGCTCGCGGCGATTCCGAAGTTCTTTTTCACAGGTGGCAGCGTGACCAATCCCGCAGCGGTTCTGGCCGAGATCGGGCGGCAATTCCCCGAAACCCTCGACCGGCTGCTGGAACTGGTGCGCATTCCCAGCATCGGCACCGACCCCGCTCACCATGCGGACTGCCGCCGGGCGGCGGCCTGGCTGGTTGATCAACTCGCGGGGATTGGCTTCGACGCGGGCCTGCGCGAGACCACGGGGCAGCCGCTGGTGGTCGGCCGCCATGTTCCCAAGGCAGCGGAAAAAGCCCCGCATGTGCTGTTCTATGGCCATTACGACGTTCAGCCCGCCGATCCGCTCGACTTGTGGTCCTCCGCCCCGTTCGAGCCGCAGATTCGGAAGGGCAAGGGCGGCAGAAAGGCCATATTCGCCCGCGGGGTATCCGACGACAAGGGCCAATTGATGACCTTTCTCGAAGCCAGCCGCGCCTGGCTCAAGGTTCATGGCTCGCTGCCCTTTCGCCTCACCGTGCTGCTGGAGGGCGACGAGGAGGGCGATGCCTCGCATCTCGACCGCTTCCTCAAGCGCCACGCCCGCGAATTTCGCGCCGATGTGGCCTTCATCTGCGATACCGGCATGTGGGACCGCGCCACGCCCGCCATCAACACCAGGCTCCGCGGCTGCATCGGCGAGGAGGTGACTGTCCGCGGCCCCCGGATTGACCTCCATTCGGGATATTACGGCGGGGCCGCGCAGAACCCCATCAAGGTGCTGAGCCGCATCCTGGCGGCGCTGCATGACAGGCGCGGGCGGATCGCCATTCCGGGCTTCTATGACGGTGTGAAGCCGGTTCCTCCCGCCTTGCGCCGCGCCTGGCGCAAGCTCAGGTTTCCGGAACGCAAGTTCCTCGCCGATGTGGGCCTGTCGGTTCCGGCGGGCGAAAGGGGCTATTCGGTGCTGGAACAGATGTGGGCAAGGCCCACCGCCGAGGTGAACGGCATTTTCGGGGGCTATCGCGGCCCCGGCGGCAAGACGGTGATACCCGCCGAGGCCACCGCCAAGCTCACCTTCCGGCTGGTCGAGGGCCAGGATCCGAAGAAGATCAGGCGCGCCTTCCGCCAGTTCGTGCGCGCCCGCCTACCCGCCGATTGCAAGGTGAGCTTTGCAGACCAGGGTGGCGATTCGACCGGCATCACGGTGGCCGAGGATACCCCGTGGGTCAGCGCCGCCGGGCGGGCGCTGAAGGATGAATTCGGCCGTGCGCCGGTCATCACCGGGGCTGGCTATTCCATTCCCGTCGTCGAATCCTTCAGGAGACATCTCGGCATCGACAGCCTGCTCGTCGGCTTTGCCCAAGATGACGACGCCGAGCATTCACCCAACGAGAAATATGACCTCGACAGCCTGCGGCACGGCACCCGCGCCTGGGCCCGCATCATCGCCGAATTCGCCGGAGCGTGACTGACATGACCCAACTGGACGCCGTTCTCGCCACCGCCGCCAGGGATTTCGACAACAGCCTCGAACGCCTGTTCCGGCTGGTGCGCATCCCATCGATCTCGACCGACCCCGCCCACGCCAGCGATTGTGAGAAGACGGCGGCGGCGATCGTCGCAGATCTCGCCGCGCTGGGCTTCAGGGCCGAGGCCCGCAGGACCACGGGCCGGCCCATGGTGGTGGCGCATTACACGCCTCGGAACGCGACGGCAGGCATGCCGCATTTCCTGTTCTACGGCCATTATGACGTCCAGCCCGCCGATCCGCTGGAACTGTGGCAGACACCGCCTTTCGAGCCGGTGGTGAAAACCGAAAAAGGTGTCGCCCGCATCTGTGGCCGCGGCACGTCCGACGACAAGGGCCAGTTCATGACCTTCATCGAGGCGGCGCGCGCCTGGGTCACCGCTACTGGATCGCTTCCCATCAAGGCCACGTTCCTGATCGAGGGCGAGGAGGAATCCGGCTCGCCGTCGCTGGTGCCGTTTCTCAAGGCGAACCGCAAGGAACTGTCCTGCGATGCCGCCTTCGTCTGCGACACCGGCATGTGGGACGCGAGGACCCCGGCCATCACGACCAGACTGCGCGGCCTCGTTCACGAGGAGGTGACGATCACCGGCCCGCGCATCGACCTTCATTCCGGCGCCTATGGCGGGCCGGCCATGAACCCGATCCGTGTCCTGAGCAAGGTGATCGCCGCCCTGCATGACAGGAACGGGAAGGTCACGATCCCCGGCTTCTACGACGGCGTGGCGGACCTGCCGAAGGCGGTCAGGACGCAGTGGCGGTCGCTCGATTTCTCGGAAGCGAAGTTCCTGAAGGACGTCGGCCTCGGGCTGCCGGCGGGCGAGAAGGGCAAGAGTGTCCTCGAACAGATCTGGGCGCGGCCCACCGCCGAGGTGAACGGCATCTGGGGTGGATATACGGGCACCGGCACCAAGACGGTGCTGCCGTCCAAGGCCCATGCCAAGTTCACCTTCCGGCTGGTTGGCCGGCAGAACCCGGACAAGGTTCTGAAGGCCTTCCAGCGGTTCGTGAAAGGCCTCATTCCGAAGGATTGCAGGGTGGCGTTCTCCGGCCGTGGCGGCGGCAGCCCGGCCACTGAAATTCCGGAGGACAATCCGTTCATCGCCAGGTCCGCCAGGGCGCTGAAAGACGAGTTCCGGCGCGACGCCGTGCTGATGGGCTCGGGCGGGTCGATCCCCATTTGCCGCTTCTTCAAGGATATTCTCGGCATGGACTCGATCCTCGTCGGCTTTGCCCTGGCCGACGATGCGATTCACAGCCCCAACGAGAAATACAATGTCGAAAGCTTCCGGCGCGGCATTCGCAGCTGGGCGCGGATCATGGGCGAGTTCGGCGCGTGACCATCGACCCCGTGGCGCTGGTGCGGCGCTATCATGCGGCGCTGAACCGCTACGATGCCGAGACCGTGAAACCGATGTTCGCGGCGGACGCGGTCTATGTCTCGCCCGGCGTGTCGGGCAGAATTGCCGGCCGCGATAACATCATCGCCGCCTTCGACGCCTACTTCGCCGAGCATCCGGACCAGCGCGCCGAAGACGACGAGATTTCGCCCGCCGGGCCTCTTTCCGCGCGTTCGCGCTGGCGGCTTGAGGCCACGGCGAAATCGACCGGCCGCGCGGTCCGCCGCGCCGGCGCCGAGACGGTAACCTTCGACGCCGCCGGGCGCATCATCCTCGTCGAGGTGGAGGACGCATGATCGCCCATCTGGCGCTTGGATCGCTGCTCATCGTGATCAATGTGGCGATCCAGGCGGAATTGTTCGGCGTCTTCAGCAGGAGGCTGGAAAGCATCATCGTCTTCCTGCGGCGGCGGCTCAGGCGGTTCGCCAACACGGCGGCCCTCGCCGTCGGCGTGCTGTTCGTGCTGTTCGTGATCACCATCCAGGTCTGGGTCTGGGCGCTGGCCTTCCTGTTCGCGGGGGCGATCGCCGGGCTGGAGCCGGCGCTCTATTTAACCACCGTAGACAACACCACGCTGGGCTTTGGCGGCATCACGCTCGATCCCAGCTGGCGGCTGCTTTCCGGCATGACCGCGGCCAACGGCTTCCTGAGCTTCGGCTGGTCCACGGCCTATATGGTGGAACTGGTGCGCCGGACCGCCTGAGGTGAAATTTTCCTATTGACTTTTTTCCTAGGATGTGCCATATTCACCGTCATGTGGATATGCTTGTTGCTGATTGGCATTGTGAATGGTTTCTTCCGGAGCGGCCTAGCCGATCCTGAAGTCCGTCACATGGCGGGGCGGCGTCAGGCCGGGCGAAAGACGCGGGTCGGCGACCGGGGCCAGCAGCTCCTGGCGGACCGGGATGACGCCGGCCCAGATCGGCAGGCCATAGTCAGCCTCGTCGTCGCCGGGCGGGCCACTGCGGATCTTGGCCGAGACCTCGTTCAGATCCATGGACAGGACGGTGGTGGCCTTGAGTTCCTGCGTGGTCATGGTCCGCAGCATATCCCAGCGGCCAGGCCACAGGCCTTCGGTGAAGGCCTTCAGGCTTTGCTCTTTCTGCGCCGGATCCGTAAGCTTCCGCGCCGTGCCGAAGGCCATGACCGAGCGGTAGTTGCAGCTGTGGTTGAAGGCGGCGCGCGCCATCACGAAGCCGTCGAGGATGGTCACGGTCAGACAGACCTGCGCGTCCTCGCAGGCTTCCAGCATGCGGCTGGCCGAAGAGCCGTGCCAGTAGACCTGGCTGCCCTCGCGCCATTGCAGCGTGGGCGTCACATAGGGCGCGCCGTTGAACATGTAGCCGACATGGCAGATCGGCATGGCGTCGAGAATGCCATGCACGGTTTCGGCGTCGTATTTGGCCCGCTTGTTGAGGCGCTTGACGCGGGTTCTTTCGCTGGGGGCATCCATGTGGGTCTCTCCGGTTGCCCGTCCGCAATGCCTGCGTTATGGTCTGCCGGAAAGGGCCAAGTTTTCCTCCAATGGGCAGACCACTTCTCGGCGCTTCGGCCAGCGAGATCGGCATCGACCGCGGCGACCGCGAGCCGATCCAGCAGCAGATCGCGCGGCAGTTGCGCTCGCTGGTGCTGAGCGGCAGGCTGAAGCCGCAGACCAGGCTCTCTTCGACGCGGGCGCTGGCGGAGGAACTGGGTGTCGCCCGCGCCACGGTGGTCGAGGCCTATGAACAGCTGGCGAGCGAAGGCTATCTCGAAACCCGCTCCGGTTCCGGCACGCGGGTGGCGGCGGAACTGCCCGAGACGCTCCTTACGGCGCCGGCGCGGGAGCGGCCGGAAACCGCGCCGCTCATGCGGCAGGGGCGCGAGCCGGCAAGACCGTTCCGCTCCGGACTCGTCGACTGGGATCATTTTCCGCATGAGGAATGGGGCCGGCTTCTGGGCCGCTATTGGCGCAACCCGCCGGTGGCGCTGCTCGAACACAATGACCCGTTCGGCTGGCTGCCGCTGCGTGAGGCGATCGCCCGCCACCTCCATGAATGGCGCGGCATCGGCTGCGAGGCCGGGCAGGTGATCGTCACGGCGGGTGGGCTCGATGCCTTCGACCTGATCGGCCGCGCGGTTCTTGAACCGGGAGACGAGGTGTGGTTCGAGGAGCCCGGCTATTCGACCGCCCGGCGCATCTTCTCGCAGGGCGGGGTGAGGGTGGTACCGGTTGCCGTCGATGACGAGGGCCTGTCGGTGGCGCAGGGGCTGGTGCGGGCGGCGGCGGCGCGGGCCGCCTTCGTGACGCCGGCGCGGCAATATCCCACCGGGGTCACCATGCCTCTGGCGCGGCGCCTTGAACTCCTCGACTGGGCGGCCGGAGCGGAGGCCATCGTGATCGAGGACGATTATGACAGCGAGTACCGCTATGTCGGGCGGCCGCTGCCCGCCCTGATGAGCCTCGATGAGCGGGCGCGGGTGATCTACACCGGCACGTTCTCCAAGGTGTTCTCGCCGATCATCCGGCTTGGCTATACGGTGGTGCCGAAGTCGCTGGTGGCGCGGTTCCGGGCAGCCCGTCTCGCCCACGGGGCGCCGCCATCGCTGGTGGCCCAGCCAGCACTCGCCGAATTCATGCGCCAGGGCGCCTTCGCCATCCACATCCGCCGCATGCGCCGCATCTATGCCGCGCGGCGGCGCGCGCTGATCGAGGCCCTGAGCCCCGGCGACGGGCGGCTTTTCCATATCGATGCCTCGCCGGCCGGGCTCATGCTGCTGCTGCGCCTGCTCAAGGGCCGGAGCGACGTGGAAGCGGTGAGCCTGCTCTCCGCCAGCGGCATCGATGTGCAGCCGCTCTCTGGCCATTATGCCGGGCGCAACCGCGGCCAGGGCCTGCTTCTGAGCTTCGCGGGGTTCAGCGAGGCCGACCTGAGGAAATCCGCAAGAAAGATGATCGAGGTCTTGTCATGAGCGATGCCGCGCGCGCCGATGCCTTTGCATGGGTGGAGGAAAACCGGCCCCACTGGTCGGCGTGGAACGCGCATATCTGGCACCTCGCGGAAACGGCTTGGCGCGAATACCGCTCCGCCGCCTGGTATGCCGAAACGCTGCGCGCCGCCGGTTTCACGGTGGAGAAGGGCTCGGGCGGCATGCCGACGGCCTTTGCCGCCAACTGGTCCAACGGGCCGGGGCCCACCATCATGGCCTATGCCGAGTATGACGCGGTTCCCGGCAACTGCCAGGCGGCGGTGCCGTGGCGCCAGCCGCGCGCCGGACTCTCGCGCTTCGCGGGCGGCCACACGGACCCGCATTCGGCGCTCGGCATCGGCGCCCTCGCCGGCGCGCTCGCCGCCCAGCACGCGATGCGGCGGCATGGCATTGCCGGCTCGATCCGCTTCATGGGCGAACCTGCCGAGAAGGTGCGCGGCTCGAAACCGATCCATGCCGCCAAGGGCTATTACGATGGCCTCGATGCCATCATCTCCTTCCATCCCTTCTACATGTTGCCGCTGTGCAACACCGCGCGCTGGGATACGCATTGCGGCCCCTACTGGGCGGCGATCTATGAATTCCTGTGCGAGGAGCCCGAGACCTGGCTTCAGGATGCCGCCGCCGGTGCGGCGGGCGCGCCCATTCCCGCCGCCCATACCGCCGCGCGGGCGCCCGGCGCCAATGACGCCGTGGTGGCCATGTACACGCTCTCCAAGATGATGCGCGAACACATGCTGCCGCACACCGGCACCTGGACATTGAACGAGACCATCCTCGCCAGCGGCCAGGCCACGGCCGACAATCTGGCGGGCCAGATGGCCCAGATCATGTTCGCCGCCCGCGCCCCCGATGTAGCCATGCTGAGGAAGATCTACGCCGTCCTCGACCGCAA
Source organism: Aestuariivirga sp. (assembly GCA_036826695.1). Classification (GTDB taxonomy): domain Bacteria; phylum Pseudomonadota; class Alphaproteobacteria; order Rhizobiales; family Aestuariivirgaceae; genus Aestuariivirga. The sequence goes on along the minus strand of DAISVW010000020.1, from coordinate 2,147 downwards.
CGCCGAGGCGGCGGCCGCCGCCGCGCATTGCACGGTGAAGCGGCATTGGGTCTCCAAGTCGAAGCCTGGCCTCGCCAACCATGCCATGGCCGAGATCGTCTATCGCAATCTGGAGCGCGCCGGCCCACCACGCTATGGCGCGGAGGCTGTGCGGGTGGCGCGTGAGTTGCAGAAGGAACTTGGGCTCACGCCGATGGCCGATCCCTTCGCGCCGGAACTGAGCGAACTCGTGCCGCCCGAGGAGGCCGAGCGGCGGCTGCGCCGGGACCTGCCGGCCTGGCAGACGCATTACACCTCGGATGACTATACCGACATGACGTGGTTTGCCCCCACCGCGCGCTTCTATGTGGGCCGCGCCGTGCTGAAGGCGCCGCCGGGCTTCGCCTATCCCGAATGGGCGCTCAACGCGCTGGGCGGCATCCCGGCGCCCATCGATCCCCCAGTGGAGACGGCCGCCAAGACGGTGGGCGGGGCGCTCATCGACCTGCTGACCGATCCCTCGGGCCTGGGGCGCGCCGCGGCGGAGTTCCGGAAGCGCCGGGATGAGGCGGCGGACCCGGACCCCTGGTGCGACTATGAGCCGCCCATCGATTTCCCGTGGCCGGAGTATGTGGAAACGCCGCGGGGACGGGAATGGTGGATACCCGCCACGGCGGCCGACCGCGCGCTGGAACGCGATACGGAGGCGCAGCGGCTGAAGTGAATCTGAATGCGTGAAGGGGGTCTGTCATGAAGCGTCGTCTTGCCGGAGTGCTTGCGGTTCTTGCCCTCGTGCTTGCCGGGTTCTTTCCGGCGGCGCCGGCCGCGCTGGCCGGTGACATGATGGTGACCCAGGCTTTCGCCCGCGCCTCGGCAACCCCCGGTGCCAAGGCCGGGGCCGCCTATGTCAGCCTCATGAACCATGGCGCGGCCGACCGGCTCATTGCCGCCAGGAGCCCGGCGTCCAAGACCGTCGAGCTTCACACGTCAGAGATGGTCGACGGTGTCATGAAGATGACGCCGGCGGCGCCCATCGACATTCCGATGCATGGCATGCTGGAGATGAAGCCGGGCGGCTATCACCTGATGTTGATGGGTCTCCTGGCTCCGCTCGTCAAGGATCAGGCGATCGAGATCACGCTCGTCTTCGAAAAGGCCGGGGAACTGACGGTCACCGTGCCGGTGGGCGCGGTGGCCGCGAACACCGATGGGCACGATCACGGCTCGGGCGCGGACTCCGGCGGCTGAACCTCAGTGCCGGCGGGCGGCTCGCGGAGCTGTTCCAGAGCCTTGTCCTCGGTTCTGATGCGCCACCCCAGCACTGCGAGGTTGAGGACGCCGAAGATCACCGCATACCACCACAGCCCGAAGGCCATGGGCAGGATGAAGATTTCGCCCGCCACCACCATGTAGTTGGGGTGCCGGAAATATTTGTAGGGCCCTTCGTCGACGAGCGTCTCGCCCGGCACGACGATGATCCGCGTCGTCCAGCGGTTGCCGAGCGCGGCAATGATCCAGCCACGGCCCGCCTCCAGCACCAGATAGGCAAAGATCCACGGCAAAGACAGCACCGGTGACTGGTAGATCACCAGATACCAGAGCCCGGCCAGCCACAGCGCGTGCAGCGCCACGATGAAGGGATAGTGGTTGGAACCGAGCTCGAAGCCGCCGCGCTCCAGCAGCTTCTTCGTGTTGCGCCGGGCGATGTAGAGCTCGACCAGCCGCTGCAGGGTGACGAGCGAGAGAATGGTGATGTTGAGCCACATGACAAGCCTCAGTGTAGCATGGTGACGAAACTGGCGGTAAAGCCCGGGCCCAGCGCCGACAGGAAGCGCCGGCCCGCGGTGGGGCTCGCGAGCTCCCGTTCCAGCACGAACAGGACGGTGGGAGCGGACATGTTGCCGAAATCCCTCAGCACCTCGCGTTCGTTGCTCAGCACTCCCTGAGCGAGGCCGAAGGCCTGTTCCAGCGCCAGCACGACCTTGGCGCCGCCGGGGTGGAAGCAGAAGCTCTGGATATCCTCAAGGCCAAGCCCATGGCGCGCCAGAAACTGGTCGGCGGCGGGGCGAAGATCGCTCGTCGCAAGATCGGGGATCGAGCGCGCGAAGATGGCGCCGAAACCTTCTGCGTCCATGCGCCAGCCCATCACGTCGGTGGTTCCCGGCCAG
>DAISVW010000019.1:0-16262 GCA_036826695.1 Aestuariivirga sp. | reverse complement strand
TAGAGGTTGGCGAACTGCTGGTCGGGCAGCTGGTAGAGCTTGCCGTCCGGGCCGGTGGTGAACTTGATGCCGATGAAATCCCCGAGATCGAGGCCGGGGTTGGTCACGTCCTTCCAGTCGCCCGCCATCATGTCCGTCAGATTGTAGGTCTGCTGCAGACGGGAGTGCGTGCCGATCAGGTCGGAGTCGTTCACGTAGCCGTCGTACAGATTGCGGTTGGTCTGCATCTGCGTCTGAACGGCCTGCACCACCTCGCCCTCGCCGAGGATCTGGTGGTTCACCTTGATGCCGGTGATTTCCTCGAAAGCCTTGGTCAGCACTTTCGATTCGTAGTCATGGGTCGGAATGCCTTCCGAGAGCACGTTGATTTCCATGCCCTTGAACGGCGCTGCCGCCTGAATAAACCACTCCATCTCCTTCAGCTGGTCCTCTTTCGAGAGCGCCGACGGCTGGAATTCGGTGTCGATCCACTTCTTCGCGGCTTCCACGTCCGCGAAAGCCGGGTTTGCAACCGCAAGCAGCCCGATGGCCGCCGCGGAGGCAAGATATCTCAGTTTCATCTTGGGTCCTCCCTGGGGATTGACGCCAGAGTCCTGGCGCCTGTGAGAAATATCATCCGAAACCAAATGAAGGTCAATCGCGAAAATATCGAAGCTTCTTGCAGTGCAATATTGCAAAATGCGAAAAAAATGGAATATTGTGGTCAGCAAGCATCGTCCGTCCGGTGTCGGCGGCTCTGACCTTTTTTGGAGTTATCATGCACGGCATCAGCCCCCGTCAACAGCAAATACTGGCTTTGGCCCGGCAGACCGGCAATGTGACGGTGGACGACCTGGCATTGCGTTTTGACGTGACCCCGCAGACCATCCGGAAGGATCTGAACGAACTCTGCGACACGCGGTTGCTGGCCCGCACCCATGGCGGCGCCATGCTTTCCTCCGGCGTCGAGAATTTCGCCTATGAGGCCCGCCGCCACATCGCGGCGGTCGAGAAGGAGGTGATCGCCCGGCGTGCGGCAAGCCTCATTCCCAACAACTGCTCGCTGTTCATGAACATCGGCACCACCACCGAGGAGGTGGCGCGCGCCCTGGTGCATCACGAGGGCTTGCTGGTGATCACCAACAACATCCATGTCGCCGCCATTCTGATGCCGCGGCCGAAGATCGAGGTGATCGTGGCGGGGGGCATGCTGCGCAAGAGCGACGGCGGCATCGTCGGCGAGGCGGCGGTGGACTTCATCAGCCAGTTCAAGGTCGATCATGCGGTGATCGGCGCATCGGCGCTCGACGAGGACGGGGCGATGCTGGATTTCGATTACCGCGAGGTGCGCGCCGCCAAGGCCATCATGCAGAACGCCCGCAACGTGATGCTGGTGGCGGACGCCATGAAATTCACACGCAGCGCCCCGGTGCGGATCGGGCATCTCTCGGATGTCAACGTGTTCGTGACCGACCGGGTGCCGCCCGAGCCCATCGTTGCCCTGTGCCACGACAACGGTGTCAGGCTGGAGATCGCCGAGACGCCGCTGCTCCCCGAACAAGCGATGGAAGCCGCGGAATGATTTTCGACCTCTTCGTCATCGGCGGCGGCGTCAACGGCTGCGGCATCGCGCGGGATGCGGCGGGCCGCGGCCTCAGCGTCTGCGTCGCCGAGCAGAACGATCTTGCTTCGGGCACCTCCAGCGCCTCAACCAAGTTGATCCACGGTGGCTTGCGCTATCTCGAGCATTATGAATTCCGTCTGGTGCGCGAGGCGCTGATCGAGCGCGAAGTGCTGCTCAAGGCGGCGCCGCACATCATCTGGCCGCTGCGCTTCGTGCTGCCGCACCACAAGGGCATGCGAGCGTGGCCCATGCTGCGGCTCGGCCTGTTCCTCTATGATCATCTTGGCGGCCGCGAAATCCTGCCTGGCACGCGCGGCATCAATCTCCGCAGCGATCCCACCGGAAAGCCGCTGAAGGACAGCTACACGCGCGGCTTTGAATACTCCGATTGCTGGGTGGAGGATTCACGCCTCGTGGTGCTGAATGCCCGTGACGCCGCAAACCGCGGCACGGTGATCCGTACACGAACCAAAGTGACCTCGGCCCGCCGGGTTGACGGCATGTGGGAACTGACGGTGGCCCGCGAGGGCGGCCAGGAAGAAAAGCTGCGGGCCCGGGCGCTGATCAATTCGGCGGGGCCCTGGGTGAGCCAGGTGCTGGGCGCGGTGGTGGGCCGCAACGACCCCGACAAGATCCGCATGGTGAAGGGCAGCCACCTGGTGGTGAGCAAGCTCTATGACCACGACCGCTGCTATATCTTCCAGAATGCCGACGGGCGCATCTGTTTCGCCATTCCCTACGAGACCGACTACACGCTCAACGGCACCACTGTCGAGGACCACAAGGGCGAGCCCGGCAAGCCGCACATTACCGACGCCGAGACTGATTACCTGCTGGGCGCGGTGAGCGAATATTTCAGGACGCCGGTGACCCGCCAGATGATCCGCTGGGCCTATTCCGGCATCCGGCCGCTCTATGATGACGGCGCGTCGAAGGCCCAGGAGGCGACCCGCGATTACGTGCTGAAGCTCGACCAGACGGACGGTGGCGCGCCGCTGCTCTCGGTGGGCGGCGGCAAGATCACCACCTTCCGCAAGCTCGCCGAGGCGGCGATGGAGAAGATCGCGCCGTTCTTTCCCGGCATGGGCAAGCCGTGGACGCACAGCGCGCCGCTGCCCGGCGGCGATTTCGGCTATGACGAGGTGGAGCAGCGGATCGCCGCACTGTCGCGCCAGTATTCCTTCCTTGGGCACGATACCGCACAGCGCCTGTTCCGCGCCTATGGGACCGATGCCGCGCGCCTGCTGGACGGCGCCCGCCGCGCCGGAGATCTGGGGCGCTCGTTCGGGCCGCTGAGCGAGCGCGAGATCGCCTGGCTGAAGCAGCAGGAATGGGCCGAAACCGCCGACGACATTCTGTGGCGGCGCTCGAAGCTGGGGCTGCACATGAGCGAACAGGAACAGGACGCGCTGCGCGGCTTCATGGCGGGCGGCGGCGCTCCGAAACTGATGCGCGTCGGGAGCTGAAGCATGACCGGACTGATCCTCGCCATCGACCAGGGCACCACATCGTCGCGGGCGATCGTGTTCGACGCGAAGCTCAAACCGAAAGGTTCGGGCCAGAAGGAATTCAGGCAGTATTACCCGAAATCCGGCTGGGTGGAGCACGACCCGGAGGAAATCTGGCGCAGCGTGCTGGCGGTGAGCAAGGCGGCGCTGAAGAAAGCCAAGGCCAGGCCGCAGGCGGTGAAGGCCATCGGCATCACCAATCAGCGCGAGACGGTGGTCGTCTGGAACCGCCGCACCGGCAAGCCCATCCACAAGGCCATCGTCTGGCAGGACCGGCGCACCGCCGAACTTTGCGAGAAGCTCAAGGCCGAAGGCTATGAAGAGCAATTCACCGCCAAGACCGGCCTGCTGCTCGACCCTTATTTTTCGGGAACCAAGATCCGCTGGCTGCTCGACCATGTGAAGGGCGCGCGCGAGAAGGCGGAATCGGGCGAGCTCGCCGACTGCACCATCGACAGCTTCCTGATCTGGCGGCGCTCCGGCGGCAAGGTGCATGCGACCGACGCCACCAACGCCTCGCGCACGCTGCTCTACAACATTCATTCCGGCCAATGGGACGAAGCCCTGCTCCGTATCCTCAACGTACCCGCCAGCCTGCTGCCTGAGGTAAAGGATTGCGCCGCCGATTTCGGAACCACCGATCCCGCGCTGTTCGGCGCGGCGCTGCCGATCTGCGGCGTCGCCGGCGACCAGCAGGCCGCCACCATCGGCCAGGCCTGTTTCGCGCCTGGCATGATGAAGGCGACCTACGGCACCGGCTGCTTCGCATTGCTCAACACCGGCGACAGAGCTGTGCGCTCCAACAACCGGCTGCTCACCACCGTTGCCTACCAGATCGGCGGCCAGCGCACCTATGCGCTGGAGGGCGCCATCTTCATCGCGGGCGCGGCCGTGCAATGGCTGCGCGACGGGCTGAAACTCGTGCGCACGGCGAGCGAAACCGGCAGGCTGGCGAAAGCGGCCGACCCGCACCAGCATGTCTATCTGGTGCCGGCCTTCGTCGGGCTGGGCGCGCCCTACTGGCGCTCGGACGCGCGCGGGGCGATCTTCGGGCTCACCCGTGGCAGCACGGCGCGTGAACTGGCGCAGGCAGCACTCGAGGCGGTCTGCTACCAGACGCGTGACCTGCTGGAAGCCATGCAGAAGGACATGGGTGATACCGGCGCAACCATCCTGCGTGTCGACGGCGGCATGACAGCCTCGGACTGGACCATGCAACGCCTGGCCGACATTCTCGATGCACCCGTCGACCGGCCGCCGATCCTCGAGACGACGGCGCTGGGGGCCGCCTATCTCGCTGGCTTCAAGGCCGGCCTGCTGCCGGAACCTGCCAGCTTCGCAAAGCGCTGGAAGCGCCAGACCCGCTTCATGCCGAAAATGAAGGCCGCTGAGCGGGAGGCCAAGTACAGGGGCTGGACCCAGGCGGTGCGCCGCCTGCTGAGCTGAGCCTCAGCCCGCCTTCAGCACCGAGCGCGCGATGATCCGGAAAAACAGCGGATAGGGCAAGGCGCGCAAGGTCTTGAGAATGGCAACGAAGCGCCGCGGATAGGCGATCTCGAAACGGCCTGATGCAAGCCCGGCAATGCTGCGCCGCGCCGCCTCATCCGCCTTCATCAGGAAAGGCATCTCGAAATCATTCTGGGCGGTGAGCGGGGTTTCGACAAAGCCCGGGTTGATGACGCTGACCTTCACGCCCTTGAGTTTCATCTCGGGGTACAGGCACTCGCCGAGATTGATCAGCGCCGCCTTGGTCGGGCCATAGGCCGCCGCCTTGGGAAGCCCGACATAGCCCGCCACCGAGGCGATCCAGGAAAGATGGCCCTGGCCGCGGGCCATCATGCGCGGCGCCAGCGCGGCGATGCAGTTCACCACGCCCATGTAGTTGGTGTCCATCATGTGGGAGAACTGGCCGGGATCGAGCCGGTCGATGGCGACCGGCGTATAGGTTCCGGCCCCCAGCACGGCGAGATCGATGGGCCCCAGTTGCGCCTCGATCTTGTCGACCGCCGCCTGGCAGGCCGCCGCATCGGTCACATCCAGCGGCACGGCCATCAGCCCCGGCCCCAGCGCCGCCAGTTTTTCAGCGGAGCGCGCCGAGACCGCGACCTTCACGCCGCGGGCCGCCAGTTGAAGAGCGATCTCGCGTCCGATGCCGGTGGACGCGCCGGTGATCCACGCCGTCTTCCAGGCGATCGGTCCAGCCACCGATCAGATGCCGACGAACGGCTGCATCAGCCTCGCGGCCAGCGTCTTGAAGCGGGTCGGGCGCTCGGTGGCGACGAGGCAGATGCAATCCTGATCGCCCTCCACCACCGGCTTGTGCTCGATCTCCTCGTCGAGGTCGGCGACATCGCCCGCCGCGAAGCGGCCGATGTGATCGCGGTAGGCGCCCTTCAGCACCAGCGTGATCTCCTCGCCGCCATGGCCGTGTTCCGGCATGGCGCGGCCCGCGCCGATGCGCAGCAGCTTGAGCTGGCCCTTGGCCCCGGCGGGGAGTTTGATGTCGAACATGGCGACGCCCGGCGCCCTGGTCTTCCACGCGATATTGTTGAAATCCGACGCGCCGATCAACCGGGCGAGCGGCTTCGGGATCGCCGAACGCTGTGGCGCGGCGCGGCGCGCCGGGGTGGCCGGCGCCGCTTCGAGCGCCGCCAGGGTGCGCGTGCGGCAGGAATCGGACACCTGGTGCTCCGGCATCTGTTCGAGCAGAGTTCCGCCGACTGCCTCGGCTTCACGCAGGCCCTCCCGGCAGACCGGGCAGGCGGCGAGATGCGCGGCGGCCACCACCGCGAAAGCCTCGTCCAGCGTTCCGGCCGCGTAAGCCATGAGCGTGCTGTAATCGAGATGATGGGTCGGTTTCACAGTCCAGTCTCCAATATGCGGCGCAAGTGCCCGTATGCCAGGCGCATGCGCGATTTCACGGTTCCGAGCGGGATCGACAGCTTGCTGGCAATCTCGCTCTGCGGCATGTCCTCCACGAAGGACAATATCAGAATCTGGCGCTGCTCCTCGGGGATCGACTGCAGCGCCCTGGCCACCAGCCCATCCTCCTGCTTGCGGCCCAGCAGTTCCTCTCCTTCCAGCGCCTCCGACGGCTCGTCGTAATCCCCGAGCTCGGTCGTCGGCATGTGCACGTCGCGGCGGATCCTGTCGATCCGCAGGTTCCGCGCGATCGTGAAAACCCAGGTCGTCACCGAGCCCTTGGAAGGCTCGTAGAGACCGGCTTTCGTCCACACCGCGATCATCGCTTCCTGCACAAGGTCCTCGGCCAGTTCGGACGAGGCATTCTTGCGCATCATGAAGCTCTTGAGCCGCGGCGCGAAATGATCGAACAACAGGCCGAAGGCCTGCCTGTCCCGGTGCAGCGCGACCTGCGCAATGAGGTTCCGGAACAGCGCTTCTGCCCGCTGCTTGTCTGCGTCTTGCTGCTTGCCTGCCGGTTCCATTACGGCATACATAGCACGTTTCCTCTGTTCGGAAGGGCTTACGCCTCGACCTGTCAGGCGGATCACCTGATCCGCACCTGGCTGGGGATCGTTAATGCTGACAAGCGGAGGACACAACCTTGAAATCTCGCCACATCGCCGTCGTCGGCTCCGGAATTGCCGGGCTTTCCGCTGCCTGGCTGCTCTCCAGGAAGCACCGGGTCACGCTGATCGAAGCCGATGCGCGGCCGGGCGGCCACTCCAATACCGTGGATTGCGAAATCGACGGCCGTGAGATTTCGGTCGATACCGGCTTCATCGTCTACAACCCGCCGGCCTACCCCAACCTGACAAAGCTGTTCGAGCACCTCGATGTGCCGACTGCGCCATCCAACATGAGTTTCTCGGTGTCGATGGGCGCCGGCGCCTATGAATACGCCGGGTCGTCGCTTTCCCAACTCATCGGCCAGCCAGGCAATCTCGCCAGCTGGGGCCACTTGCGGATGATTCGCGACATTCCGCGCTTCTTCAAGACCACGCTGGCCAAGCTGCCGGGCCTGCCGGAAGACGTGACCATCGCCCAATTCCTGGAGGCGGAGGGCTATTCGGCCTATTTCATGGACCGCCACCTGTTGCCGATGGCGGGCGCCATCTGGTCGGCCGCCCCCGGCGACATGCGTGACTATCCGGCCCGGGCCTTCCTCACGTTCTTCGACAACCACGGCCTTCTCAAGATCACCAACCGTCCGCTGTGGCGCACCGTCATGGGCGGCTCGCGCGAATATGTGGCGCGGATCATCCGTGACGGGATGTTCGAGACCAGGCTCCGGACGCCGGTCACCTCGATCCGGAGAACTTCCGCCGGCGTGACGCTGCGTGCCCGCGACGGCGGCGAGCAGAGCTTCGACGACGTGGTGCTCGCCACCCATGCCGACCAGTCGCTGGCGATGCTGGCCGATGCCACGCCGGAGGAGCGCCGCCTGCTTTCCTGCTTCCGTTATTCGCGCAACCGCGCCATACTTCACCGCGACGACCGCCTGATGCCGAAGCGCCGGCGCCTGTGGTCGAGCTGGAATTACATGTCTGACATGCCGCCGCACAGTGGCGCCACCTGCGCCGTGACCTACTGGATGAACAGGCTGCAGCCACTGCCGGTGGCGGCACCCGTGTTCGTGAGCCTCAATCCGCAGCGCGAACCTGATATTGACCGGGTGCTGGCCGAATTCGATTACACCCACCCGATCTTCGATCCTGCCGCCTTGAAGGCGCAGAGGGAGCTGTGGAAGATCCAGGGCCCGCGGCATGTCTGGTTCTGCGGCGCCTATTGCGGATCCGGGTTCCATGAAGACGGCATCCAGTCGGGCCTCGCGGTGGCGGAGCAGCTGGGCGGGGTCCGCCGGCCCTGGACGGTGGCCAATGAGTCAGGCCGCATCCATCTGTCGCCGCGCAATCCCGAGACGCCGCAATTCCAGGAAACCGCCGAGTAGATGCCGGAGACCTGTCTCTACCACGGCGAAGTGGTGCACCGCAGGCTCAATCCGGTGCGGCACGAACTCCGGTACAAGGTCTTCAATATCTTCGCTGATGTCGACCGGCTTGCCGAAACCGCCGGCCGGCTGCGGCTGTTCAGCTACAACCGGCTGAACCTGTTCTCGATCATGGACCGCAACCACGGGCCGGGCGATGGCACGCCGGTGAACCTGCAGGCCTGGAAGCTGATGCGCGCGGCTTCGGGTGGTGACGCGGTCAAGCGCATCTTCATGTTCTGCTATCCGAGCGTGCTGGGCTACGTGTTCAACCCGCTCACCGTCTATTATGGCTACGATGCGGACGACCGGTTGCGGCTGATGATCTATGAGGTCAACAACACCTTCGGCGGGCGACACTCCTATGTCATTCCGGTGGGTGAGGACTTCGCCCAAACCGCGCCCAAGCATTTCTACGTGTCGCCCTTCAACGCCGTGGAAGGCCATTACACGTTCCATTTCACAGCGCCGGAAGAGAAGATGGCGCTCGGAATCGGGCTCACGGCAGGCGGAAAACCGGGTCTCAAGGCCTATGTCAGCGGCGCGCGCCTGCCGCTCGATGACCGGAATCTGCTCAGGTCGTTCCTCGGCATCCCCTTCCTCACGCTGAAAGTCATCGGGGCCATTCACTTGCAAGCGGTCCAGCTTTTGTGGAAAGGTTTGCGTCTAAAGCCGAGGCCCAAGCTGCCGAACCATACTGTCGACATCCTGCCCGAGGTCAGATCCGAGCTATGACATCCGAAACACTGCCTTCCCGAGACGGGCTTCTGGGTCAGATCATCGCCGCCGCCGGCCGCCGGATGATGCCGCGTGACCTCGCGGGCGGCATCACGCTGACTTTGCCGTCCGGACGCAAGCACCGGATCGGCTATGCCAGGCCCGGCGCCACCTGTGACCTGCAACTCCGCAACTACCGGCCGGTGTGGGCCGCCATGCGGCGCGGCGCCATCGGATTTGCCGAAAGCTTCATGGCGGGCGATCTCGAGAGCAGCGATGTCACCGCCGTGCTGCGCTTCTACCTGCAAAACCGCGCCGAGCTGAACGAGGCAGCGAAGCCCGTGTTCTACAAGAGCGCGGCCGACCGCCTGTTCCACATGATGCGGCGGAACACCAGGTCAGGCGCGCGGCGCAACATCAGCGCCCATTATGATCTCGGCAATGAGTTCTACGCCCTGTGGCTCGACCCGACCATGAGCTATTCCTCGGCATATTTCGGAACCGGTGCCCAGACCCTCGAAGCCGCCCAGATCGCCAAATATGATCTGGTTCTCGACGCGCTGGCGCTGAATCAGCCGTCATCGATCCTCGAGATCGGTTGCGGCTGGGGCGGCTTCGCCGAGGTTGCCGCAGACCGTGGCCACCGGGTCACCGGCCTCACCATTTCCCGGGAACAGCTGGATTATGCCCGCCGGCGGCTCGGTGAACGGGCTGACCTCCGCTTCCAGGACTACCGCGACACGCCCGGGCAATTCGATGCCATCGCCTCGATCGAAATGATCGAGGCGGTAGGCGAGGCCAACTGGCCCACCTATTTCCGGGTCCTGCATGACCGGCTGAAGCCCGGCGGGGCGGCGGCCGTCCAGGGCATCACCATCCATGAGCGGCTCTATGAAGGCTACCGGCGCAAGGCTGACTTCATCCAGCGCTACATCTTCCCCGGCGGCATGCTGCCGACCACGGAGATCCTCGCCCGGCAGGCGGCCGAGGCGGGCTTGAGCTTCGAGACCGTCACGACCTTCGGGCAGGACTATGCCCGAACTCTCGCCATGTGGCGCGAGCGCTTCGAGGCGGCCTGGGCCTCGATATCCGCTCTGGGCTTTGATGAAAGGTTCCGCCGCCGCTGGCTCTATTATCTGTGCTATTGCGAGGCCGGATTCGCCGAAAACTCGATTGACGTGGGTGTTTACCGCTTCCGCAGGGTAAAGTGATCGGCTGACGCGCTGCCCCCGTAAGGAGGGCATGTTACAGCGCAATGAACAGACCAATTTCGACCTCCTCGCCTATTTCGAGGGCCGGAGCATCGCCGATGGCGTGTTCGAGGACCGCAAGGGCCGCATCCGCCGCCGCTTCACCGTCGAGATGGTGGGGCGCCGCGAGGGCGAAACCCTGGTGCTTGACGAGCACTTCGTGTTCGACGACGGCGAACGCCAGCAGCGCACCTGGACGCTGGTGCGCCGTTCTGCCGACAGATTTACCGGAACCTGCCCGGATTCGGTGGCGGAGGCCCAGGGGCGGTTTGCCGACGGCGCCGCCTATCTGGTCTCCGACATGCGGCTCAAGGTCGGCAAGCGCATGATTGCCATGCGCTTCGACGACGCCTTCTACGAGGCAGGGGCCGGCCTGGTGATCAACCGCTCCACGGTGAGCAAATGGGGAATCAGGGTCGGCCAGGTGCTGATCGTCTTCCGCAAGTCCTGATCACCAACCCTCAGCGAGCATACCCGACAGGATTGGCCGCAGCGTCATCATCAGGCTGTCGGCCATGACGGCATGGCCTTCCGCCGTCGGATGAAGCGCGCCCGTGGTTTCCGAGAACACCGCAGCGGACGCGGCCTCGTCGATCCGGCCTGACCTGTCCTTCACCTTCTGGTTCACCACCATATAGGCATCGTTGAAGGTCCTGACCCAGCGCTGGCGTAGCGCATAGGGGTAGTTCTGGCTGGCTGGATCATAGGGCCGCCAGCTGCCCTGCTCGCCGGAAAAGCTGCTTTGGCAGGTTTGGGTATCGCGCGTGGCCGTGCCGAAACAGGGCATCATGAGTTGCTCGGCCGGATCGGCAATGCGGCGCAGGTTCTGGGCACAGAAGCCATGCCCGTCGAACATCCGGTCGGCGTAGACAGTGCCCGCGAAAGTCCAGCCGTGATCGCCCGCCAGTTCGCCCATGCGGCGATGCAATTTCACGAACTGTTCGCGAACCGCGGCAAGGCGCTTGGGCCTTGCCGTAAGCCAGGCCGAGAACACGTCGAGCGACTGATTGGCGGCATAGCGGTCCTCGTCCTCGCCATCGTCAGGCGCGGCCTCGCAGATCTCGCCCGTCTCGCCCGTGACGAGGTCGGGATAGGCGGAGAGAACAACGCGCGATGGATCAAACAGGCCGTCGGCGCCGGAGATCAGCGGCAGGGACGCCTGGAAGGCTGAAGCGAGCTTTGCATAGGCCCCCGGCAGATCTTCGCGCATGCGGCTTGCGAACTCATCCGCACTCACGGTCGCTCCGAAGAAAGAGGCAATACTGGCCGATGCGCCATCGCGCAGCGAAGCCCAGGCCACGATACTGGAAAAGCCGATGTCGTTGCCGCCGATGGTCAGCAGGACGAGATCGAGGTTGCGGCGAAATGCCTGGTCGGGGCAGCGGGGAATGCCGCGCTTGATTTCGGGGCGGTTGCGGCAGAGCTCCCTGACCAGACGGTAGAGCTGGGCATCGGTTTCGCCACCGGCGATCAGCGGCGGCGCGGCCTGGCTGCTCCTTGTGTTGCTGGGCTGACGCTCGACATAGGTCTGCGGACCCAGAATGCCGGCCTCGATCCCGGCCCCCGAGCAGGAGTAATCGAGGAACGTGATCGCCACTTGCGGGTTCTCGACGGCGATCTGCAGCGCGGCCCGCAACTGCTGGCCATAGAGAGAGCGGTGACAACGCTCGTCGGTCCAGACCGCATCGCCGCCGGCATCGTACTGTTCCCGCTCCGGGTAGAAAGTCCGGGCCCGGCGGCTCTCGCTGAACGCCACTGGAATGTTCGGGTTGCCTTCGCCCGAGGCAAAGCTGTCGCCGAGTCCGGCGACCAGCAGGTCCTTCACCCGCACATCGGCGATCAGCGGGGTTTCGCCCACCACATTGACGGAAATCGCACCACCCTCGGGGTAAGGCAGGGCGATGCCGGGGCCGCTCACCCGTTCGGCACAGCCGGCCTCGGCGACCAGCAAACCGTCAATCCGCCATTCGCACCGTGCGCTGGCGGGCACCGCCGCTCCGTCGCCGCTGAGCCACAGCTCGACCTCATGGGCCTGCGGATTGAGATAGGCGTCGATGCCGCCACAGGCGGAATGATTGCGTTTGCGGGAGTCGTAGCAAAGCGCGCCATGTTCCTGCGCGGCCCAGCCACGCCAGTCGAAGTTCTTTCGCAGGATATCGCTGAAAGCAATGAATCGGTCATTGAGCACATGCTCGGACCCCAGAACCGCGGTTCGGGCGAGATAGGCCTCCCGCTCGGCAGGCGTCATGTTCTGCTGATCGAGATGGAGGCGGTACTGGCGCCAGGCGGTGACGTGGCGTGCAAACGACTGCGGCTCGCGAAACAGGCGGAACCGGTTCACGACCTGCCATTCGATCCTGAACTGGATGGCGTTCAGGGTCTGGGCTCCGGCCGGAGGCGGCGGCCAGGCAAGAAACAGGGCAAGAATGAGGAGGACAACACGCATGAAATCACCCTAGCAGGTCAATGCGGCCTAAGTTTGAGCAATGCCCCGGGCGAGCTCCGGCACAATCGATTGTGCAGCGCAACAATGGCGCAACGGCCGCACCCAACTCACTTGACGCTCTTTGTTCATAATCGTTTAGTGTCGATCGCCAGGCAATCGAAGCGAACGGCTCAACAAGACCTGCGGAGAGATCCTACCGCGGGCGTCGGCAAGGTGGATGGGAACAGGTGCAGTGAATCCTGCGAACATGACTGACGCTACGGCAGGCGATGCCACGCTGCCGGTCGCCTTGCGCGCCATCTCCAAATCCTTCGCCGGCATCAAGGTGGTCGACACTGTCAGCTTCGACATCCGTCCCGGTGAGGTGCATGCCCTGATGGGCGAGAATGGCGCCGGAAAATCCACGCTGATCAAGATCATGGCGGGGCTCTACCAGCCCGATGAAGGGCAGGTGCTGGTCAACGGACAGGCGGTGAAACTGGCCACGCCGAAGGAAGCCCATGCCGCCGGCATCGCCACGGTGCACCAGGAGCTGCTGCTGTTTCCCGAACTCACCGTGGCCGAGAACATCTTCCTGGGACAGACGCCGAAGACCGGTCTCGGAACCATCGATTGGCAAACGATGCGGCAGCGCGCGCGGGGGCTGCTCGAGTCCCTCGACAGCGGTGACCTCGACATTGACCAGAAGGTCGCCTCGTTGTCGGTCGGCAACCGGCAGAGGATCGAGATTGCCCGGGCGCTCGCCCAGGACGCCCGGGTGCTGATCATGGACGAGCCGACCGCGGCACTCGCCGAACATGACGTGCAGCGGCTGATGAGCATCGTGCGCAATCTTCGCCAGCGCGGGGTGGCCATCGTCTATGTCAGCCACCGCATGCCCGAAATCTTCGCGCTCGCCGACCGCGTCACCGTGCTGCGCGATGGCCATCACGTGGCGACGCGCCCGGTCTGTGACGTCGATGAAGCAGCGCTCGTTTCCATGATGGTCGGCCGCCCCATCGCCCGGCTCTACCCCGCCAAGCAGGGTGAGGACGGCGATACCATCCTCGAACTCCGGAATGTGTCCCACCGCAATGTGGTGCGCGGGATATCGTTCAAGCTCAGGCGCGGGGAAATCCTCGGGCTGGCCGGGCTCGTCGGGTCAGGCCGCACCGAGACGGCGCTCACCATCTTCGGGATCACGCCCGCCACCGCGGGGGAAATCCTGATCGACGGCAAGCCCGTCGGCATCGGCTCGCCGGAAGCGGCGCGCGACCTAGGGATCGCCTATGTTCCGGAAGACCGCGGCCACCAGGGTCTGATCCGCATGCAGTCGATCGAGGAAAACATCGCGCTCGCCAATCTGAAGCGGCTGACGCGCGGCCTGTTCATCGACATGGCGCGGATCACCGCCGAGGCCCGGCAGGCGATCAGCCGCTTCGGCATCAGGGCGCGCGGGCCCGATCAGCTGGTGCGCCAGCTTTCCGGCGGCAACCAGCAGAAGGTGGTGCTGGGGAAATGGCTGGCCACCAATCCGCGCATTCTCATCATGGATGAGCCGACGCGCGGCATCGACGTCGGCGCCAAGGCGGAAATCCACCTTCTCATGCGCAAGCTGGCGGGCGAGGGCATGGCGATCCTGATGATCTCCAGCGAACTTCCCGAGGTTCTGGGCATGAGCGACCGGGTGCTGGTGATGAACAGCGGCCGCATCGTCGGCGAATTCGACAAGGCGCACGCCTCGGCCGAGGCGGTGGGCACAGCCATGACCCGCAGCTACAGCAAGGATCAGGCGGCATGACCGCGCTTGCCGCATCGCCCGGCCGGTCCGGCCTGCAGCGCTTCATCAGTGGCTACGGCCAGGAGATCGTGGTGCTCCTGTCGATCGCCGCGCTGTTCGTGGTGGTGGGATCGGTCAATCCTCGTTTCCTCTCCGATACCAACATCAATTCGATCTTCGCCGGCAACGCCTATATCGCCATCGCCGCGATCGGCATGTCGATGGTGATCATCTCCGGCCATATCGACGTGTCGGTGGGCGCCCTGATCGGGGTGATCGCCACCATCGCCGGAACGCTGGCGGTGAGCGGCTATCCCGTCTGGGTGGCCTGGGGCGTGCCGATCCTGTTCTCGATCATCGTCAATGCCGGGGTTGGCGCCCTGGTCGCCTATACGCGCATTCCCTCGATCGTGGTGACGCTCGGCATGCTGTCGATCCTCAAGGGCGGGCTCATCAGCATCACGGCGGGCGAATGGATCACCGATCTGCCGCCAGACTTCATGATTGCCCAGATGCGGCCCTTCGGCATTCCGTCGGCAGTCTATTTCATGGTGGCGCTGACCATCCTGGCAGCGCTGTTCATGCGCTACACGGATTTCGGCCGTTCGATCTATGCGGTGGGCGGCAACATGGAAGCGGCCCGCGCCGCCGGCATCAATCCGGAGCGCACCGTGGTCGGGGTGTTCGCGCTGCACGGCCTGTTCGCCGGCATCGCCGGGATTCTGTTCGCGACCCAGCTGCAGGTGATCCAGTCGACCGTGCCGCCCAATCTGGAATTGACGGTGATCACCGCTTCCGTGATCGGTGGCGTCTCGATCCTTGGCGGCACCGGAACGGTGATCGGTTCGACGCTGGCCGCCATTCTCTTCGCCTGCATCGGCTCGGCGCTGATCTTCCTCAATGTCTCGGCCTATTGGCTGCGCGCCGTGCTGGGGCTGTTGATCCTGGCGACCGTGCTTGCCGACATGGCGCGGCGGCGGAGAGCCAAATGACCGCCGCCAGGCTCCTTCGCCACGAAACCATCCTCGCGGTGCTCACGGTGATCGCGCTCATCGTGCTGGCCTCGCTGTCGGACAAATTCTTTACCACAGAGAACCTCCTCAATCAGGGCCGCCTGATGGCCGAGGTCGGGCTCGTGGCGCTGGCCATGACCTTCGTCATCGTCACCGGCGGCATCGATCTCTCGGTGGGCTCGATCCTCGGGCTGACGGCGATCCTGCTCGGCGTGTTCTGGAAGAACGTCGGGCTGCCGCTTCCCGCCGCCATCGTGCTGGCCCTGGCCTGCGGGACCTTTGCCGGCTGGGTCAATGGCTGGATCATCACCCGCTTCGGGGTGCCACCGCTGATCGCCACGCTGGCCACCCTCGCGCTCTACCGCGGTCTGGCGGAAGGCATCAGCCAGGCCCGCTCGGTGCGCGGCTATCCGGAATGGTTCTTCTTCTTCGGCCAGGGTGAGATTCTTGGGGTTCCGTTTCAGCTGTGGGTGCTGGGCATCGCCACCGTGATCGCGGCGGTGATCCTCGGCCTCACGCCGTTCGGCCGCGCCACCTATGCGATCGGCGCCAACGAGACGGCGGCGCGGTTTTCCGGCATCCGCGTCGACGCGGTGAAGCTGTGGATCTACACCGCGGCCGGCTTCTGCTCGGCGCTGGCGGCGGTGATCTTCGTATCGCGCGTGACGACGACGCGCTCCGACATGGGCACGGGCCTCGAGCTCGACGTGATCACCGGGGTGGTGCTCGGCGGCACCTCGATCTTCGGCGGGCGCGGCACCATCATCGGCACGGTGCTGGGCCTGATCCTGATTCAGGCGCTGAAGAACGGCCTGGCGCTGTCCGGCGTCAAGGGCGACGGCACCATCGTGGTCATCGGACTGGTATTGATCGGCGCCATCCTCGCGGGGGCGCTGTTCGACAGAAACAGAGGCGGCTGAGCAAGGGAGGCAGCTTCCGGCTCACCCGCCTGTGAGCAGGAAGACCAACACGGGAGACGAAGACATGAAGAAACTTACGCTTGCGGCAATGGTGA
>DAISVW010000018.1:0-16370 GCA_036826695.1 Aestuariivirga sp. | reverse complement strand
TCGACCGCAACGTCAATGGCTGGGTCCGGATACCCCGGAACATCAAGCTCCCGGACAACCAGCAGGCCCGGGACATGATGGCGCGGGAGCTGCTCATCAAATTCCAGATGAGCCCCAAGCATCCGATGGTGCAGCTCAACAAGGCTTCCCGCATGTTCTGACAAGTCGAGGCCCGGCTAAGTGCCGGGCCTCTTCGTTTGTGGCGTAGTGCGTAAACGGCGGGTGCGATCGCCTTGCCGCTCCGCATGGTCACCAACAACTGGACGCCGGACTTCATCGAAGTCGAGTGCGACGGCGAGTTCGTCGAGTTCCCCAGATATGAGCCCGCCTGCCTCTCCGATCCCAAATGGGGCCAGAACCCGGACGCCGTCTATGATTGCGGCGCGCCGGGACGGCATTCAGACCCTGGCCGGGTGCGGCCTCACGGCGGATCAGAACGGTGGACGGTCAAGTGAAGCGGCGGTTCTGTCTTCTCCCGCTCCTTCAGCGGGAGAAGAAGGGACGACCTCATCAGAATACCAAGGCAGTTGGCGAAAGCCGCCTGACGGCGCTGGCCGGGCTGCTGCTCGTCAGTTCCGGCGCAGCTTTTCAAGTCCGCTCGCCGCCACCGCGGCGATGATGATGGCGCCCACCAGAATGTCGCGCACATAGCTGTCGACGCTGAGCTGCGTGAGGCCGTTGGACAGCACGCCGAGGAACAGCACCCCCACCAGCGTGTTGACCACGCGCGGCTCGCCATGCGCACTCATGGTCATGCCGAGGAACACCGCGGCGATCGCGTCGAGCATCAGGCTCGCACCCTGGGTCGGGTTGGCGGAGGCCACCCGGCTCATATACATGAGCCCCGCCAGCGCCGCGCCCAGCCCCGAGAGCATGAAGGCGATGAGCCTCGTGCGCTTCACGTCGATCCCCGCCAGCCGCGCTGCTTCCGAACTGCCGCCCATCGCATAGAGATGGCGGCCGAACACCATGCGCTCCAGGATGAACCAGGTGATGATCAGCGCCAGAGCCGCCACGATGGTGAGGTTGGGAAGCACCACCGCCGCATCGGCCGATTGCCAGACCGTCACACCCCCGCGCGCGAAATCGCCGAAGCTCTGCGGAACGGCGCTGCCGAAGAAGGTCTTGCCGCCGGCCAGCAGGAAAGCCGCGCCGCTGAACATCGTCAGTGTACCAAGCGTCGCCACGAAGGGCATGATGCCGAGATAGCTGACGAACAGCCCGTTCAGCGCGCCGCCTGCGAGGCCCAGCAGCAGCGCCAGCATCAGCGCCGCGCCGTCGCTTCCGGTCTCGCGGAAGGCCACCGCCGCCGCCACGCCCGCGAGGCTCGCCATCGATCCCACGCTCAGGTCATAATCGCCCATCGCCATCACGATGGTCATGGCGAAGGCGGTCACCGCCAGCATGCTCACCTGCTGGGTGATGTTGAACAGGTTGCGCCCGGTCATGAAGGTGCCGGGCAGCATCGCCCAGAACAACAGAATGAGCAGCAGGAAGCAGGCGAGCGTCCCATACTCGCGGATCACGCGTGGCACGCTTGCCGCCTCCATCCGGCGTTGACGCGCCGCTTACTCGTTGGCGTTGGCGGCGGTCACCAGCCGGGTCGGCACATAGATCACGCGCTGCCTGATCGTCTCACCGGCCAGGTGGCGCTTCACGGCGTCCGCCGTGGTGGCGCCGATGCCCTTGAAGTCCTGGGCCACGGAGGCCTCGAAATTGCCGCCCTTGGCGATTGCCTCGCGGGCCTGCGGATTGGCGTCGATGCCGGTGATGACGATGCCCTCGCCGGTGCGGCCCGCCGCCTCGATGGCCTGCAGCGCGCCCAGCGCCGGCTGGTCCCAGGCGGCCCACACCGCGGCGATCGAGCCCTTCTCCGGGTTGGCGGCGAGGATCGCCTCCATCTTGGCGCGGCTGTCGGCGATGCCGCCGTCCTGCACATCGGGCGTCACGCGGTCGAGCACCTTGATGTCCGGGCTGTTCTTGAAGATCGCATCGGCGATCACGCCGCGCTGCTGCACCGGCGGAAAGGCGTCGAACACGAACATCACCACATTGCCCTTGCCGCCGAGCCGGTTGGTGACATAGCTGGCGGTGTCCGCCGCCATGGCATAGCCATTGCTGGTGACATTGGTGACGAGCAGCGGTGTCGCCCCCGCGTCCATGCCGAACACCGGCACGCCCGCCGTCCTGGCGGCTTCGAGCCCCGCCTGCACCTGTGCGGGGTCAACGTTGATGACGATCGCCGCAACCTTCTGGTTCGCCGCATCCTCGATGCGGCCCACCGCGGCGGCCACGTCGCCCTTGGTGTCGATGACATTCACCTCCCAGCCGAATTCCTTGGCCCTGGCCTCGAAGGCCTCGACATAGAATTGCGTGCCGGGCTGGGCGAGATAGGGCGTGATCACCGCGATCTTCTCGCCCGCCGCCTGTGCTGCCGCGCCGGGCGCGAGCATCGCCGCGGCCACAGCCATGGCCATCATTGTCCTGCGGTTCATGCGCCGTTCTCCCCTGTTTTCCAATGCCTTGCGCGAAGGCCGGAGGATAAGCACAGCCGCCGACCGGAAACAAGCTTGCTACTGGCTCCACCAGCCTTCGAGCGTCAGCGCCTGGCGGGCGGTTTCCTGCATCATGCAAGCCGCGCCGGCGGGTCCTCCCCCGGTGCCGCCCTGCCATTTCGACACCTCATAGCGGCAGGCGGCGTCGCGGAAGGCAATCCACGCCCGTTGCATCTGGCGCAGCGCATCTTCCATCGATGGCACGGTGGCCTTGATGCTCGCCATCTCGGCGTCCGTCTTTTTCGCCTCCTGCAGGCGCTTCGTATAGGCTTCGTTCAGCCGCTTGTCCCAGAGCTTCCACTCGCCCTCCAAGCAGAAGCTCATGCCATAGGTGGTGTCGCCGCCGTCGGTCGCCATGCAGGCCTGGGCGGATTTTCCGACGCAGTCTAGCACGCCCGTACCGTACAGGCTTGGCGAGGCGTCGGCCGCCGCCGCCACGCAGGCCTCGGTGGCGGCGGGATCGAACGACGGATCAGCTGCGGCAGCGCCGCCAAGCCCTGCCAGCAGGGCCATGGAGAGCGCGAGTCTCGTGGCTTTCATGGGGTGGTCTCCGGTGCGGGTGTTGAAGTCTCCCTACTGCCCGAAATCCTACAACCGCCGATGCTGTTCGTCCATCTGCCTCTACAACTCACACGGCCTGGACGGCACAGTTGAGCGCGGTTTCGAGTTCACCCGGCATTTTCCACAAGAATGGAAACACCACCAGTCGCCCTGGCGAGACCGGCGAGTTGTTGAACCGCCTCGCTCTCGGCAATCTTCATCTTGCTGGCCGAGCCGATCTGCCCCCACATCGAGCCTGACGCTTCAAGCACCAGGTGACGATGATCCGCAAGAGTGCTGTCATGTGACCACCGCCACCCAGGACGTGTCGGGTCCTGTCGAGGCTGTCACCGGTGCTCAGCGCGGTCAAACCCGCATGGCTGATGCCAGGCCTTAAGTGATGACGGCGGTTACGAGTTCGCGATGTGCTCCCTGATCAGAGCATTCACGTCGCCGGCCTTTTCCATGAACACCATGTGCCCCGCGCCCTCGATGACCTGTACCCTGGCTCCCGGCAATCCTGTTGCGTGAGCGGCCGGAATGATCTGGTCTTCCTTGCCCCAGATGATCAGCGTCGGCGGCAGCTTGCCTGAAAGCTGCGCGGCGGGCGCGTCCTGCTGCTTGCGGCCGCCGAACAGCGCTGCCGACAGATCTTTCAGCAGGGCCTCGACGCCATCCAGCCGCTTGTATTTCAGCACGTCGTCGACCAGCTGGCGGCTCACCAGGCTCTTGTCGGCGAACAGCTGTTCAAGCACCGGCTTCAGGTCCTTGCGGCCCTGGGCGGCGACGTATTCGTCCACATAGCTGCCGATCTCCGGGCCAAGCCCTGCCGAGCAAATCAGCGTCAGTGACTTTACCTTGCCGGGATCGTCAGCCGCCACCTGCATGGCGATGGCGCCGCCCATCGAGTGGCCCACCAGATTGGCCTTCCCGATATGCAGCTTGTCCATGAAGCCACGCACCGCTGCGGCCATGGTCTTCAGTCCGGGCTTGTCCAGCTTCTTGACTGACTGGCCATGCCCCGGAAGATCCAGCGCATAGACCGTCGCCTTCTCGCCCAGCGCATCGATGTTGAACAGCCAGTTGTCGAGATCGCCGCCGAAGCCGTGGATCAGGATCACGGTTTCTTCGCCCGCGCCACGCTTGGCATAGCGCAGGTTTCCGGCCGGGGTTTCCACGAACTCGTGTTTGGGGCCCTGCTCCTCCTCGTCCTCTTCGGCGGAGGGCGTCACATAGGCGGCGACGAAGGCGTCGATTTCCGAATCGGGAACCGCCGGATCGGCGATCACCCCCAACAACGTCTTTACCGGATAGACGGTATCCGGCTGGCCGACGCGCCGTCTCAGCACGCCGGCCTCATGCGCCTCGACCGAACCCGCGATCTTGTCAGTCTCGACCTCGAGGATCGCGTCTCCGGGATTGATCTTCGAGCCGTCTTCCAACAGCCATCCCGTCACCTTTCCCTCCTTCATGGAGAGGCCCCATTTGGGCATGACGATCGGCACGATACGGGAATCAGTCATGGTCACGTCCTCGCTTCGTTCGCTGCTCTCAATGCGCCATCGACTTCTTCACCGCCCTGGCGATTGCGTCCGCCGAGGGGATGTAGAGGTCTTCCAATACCGGCGAGAACGGTACCGGCGTGTGCGGCGCCGTCACCATCTGGATCGGTCCCTTCAACGCCTTGAAGCACTCCTGTCTCACCATCTCCGATACATCGGCGGCAATCGAGCAGCGCGGATTGGCTTCGTCGACGCAGATCACATGGCCGGTTCTTTCGGCGCTGTCGATCACCGTGTCCCAGTCGATGGGCGACAGCGTGCGCAGGTCGATCACCTCGCAGTCCACACCCTGCCTGGCGAGCGCTGAAGCGGCCTCCATGGCGCGGTTCACCATCATGCCGTAGGTCACGATGGTGGCATGCTTGCCGTCGCGCACCACATTGGCCTCGCCGAACGGAATGGCATAGGACTCGGCTGGAACATCGGCCTCGAGGCCGTAGAGGTTCTTGTGTTCGCAGAAGATCACCGGATCATTGTCGCGGATCGACTGGATGAGCAGGCCCTTCGCGTCATAGGCGTTGGACGGGCAGACCACCTTGAGGCCGGGGATATGCACGAACAGGGGCGTCAGCATCTGGCTGTGCTGGGCCGCGGCCCGGAAGCCCGCACCCACCATGGCGCGAATCACCACCGGCGTCTCCGCCTTGCCGCCGAACATGTATTTGAACTTGGCCGCCTGGTTGAAGATCTGGCCGAAGCAAACGCCCATGAAATCCAGGAACATGTGTGCGGCGACCGGGCGCAGGCCGCCGGCGGCGGCGCCGACGGCGGCCCCGATATAGGCCGACTCCGACAGCGGCGTGTCGAGCAGGCGTCCCCGGTATTTCGCATTGAGGCCCTTGGTGACGCCGAGCACGCCGCCCCAGGCGTCCTCCTCGCCCTCGCCGCCGGCGCCGCCGACGATGTCCTCGCCCATCACGATCACACTGGGGTCGCGCGCCATTTCCTGATCGAGCGCCTCGTTGATCGCCTGGCGCATGCTGATCTTGCGTGCCATTTTCCTAATCTCCCTTCGAATCAGTAGCTGACATAGACATCGGTGAGCAGGTCGGCCGCACTGGGCAGCGGCGCCGCCTTGGCGAAGACCACAGCCTCCTCGATTTCGGCCGCCACCTTGCGGTCGATGGCATCAAGTTCGGCACGGCTGACGACGCCCGCCTCGGTGACGCGCTGCGAGAACATCTTGAGGCAGTCCTTGTTGGCGCGGATGTCCTCGATCTCGCCCTTGGCGCGGTAGGTCTGCTGGTCGCCCTCGAAGTGGCCGTACATGCGGATCATCTTGCATTCCAGCAGCGCCGGCCCGCCGCCTTCGCGCGCGCGCCTGATGATTTCGCCCGCCGCCTCGTAGACGGCAAAGAAATCGAGCCCGTCCACGGTCACGCCGGGCAGGCCGAAGCCCGCCGCACGGTCAACGTAGGAATCGACCGCCACCGCATAGTCGCGCGAGGTCGATTCCGCGTAGCCATTGTTCTCGACGACGAAGATCGCGGGCAGGTTCCACACCGCCGCGAGATTGAGGCTTTCGAGGAATGTGCCCTGGTTCGATGCGCCGTCACCGACAAAGGAGATGGCAACGCCGCCGTCGCCACGGTACTTCGCGGCCAAGGCGGCACCACACACCAGCGGCGCGCCGGCGCCCAGAATGCCGTTGGCGCCCATCATGCCCTTGGACAGGTCGGCGATATGCATCGAGCCGCCCTTGCCACGGCAGGAGCCAGACACCTTGCCGTAGATTTCGGCCATCATGCCCTTGGGGTCGACGCCCTTGGCGATGCAATGCCCATGGCCGCGGTGGGTCGAGGCAATGCGGTCCTTGTCCTCGAGGTGCATCATGATGCCGGTTCCGGCGGCTTCCTCGCCCGCGTAGAGGTGAACGAAGCCTGGAATGTCGCCCTTCGCGAAATCCGCGTGCAGGCGTTCCTCGAATTCGCGGATCGTCCGCATGGTTCGATAGGCCTTGAGCAGTCCCGTCTTGTCCAGCGGGAAAATCCCGGCCGTGCTGTTCGGAGCAGTCATCTAGTGTCCTCCCATGGGTTTTGGTGTTGAGGTCGGTTTCAGCCGCATGAGGCCGTGGCGCGCTGCATATTGCATGCAGCCACTGACGTTCACGGTTCTGAAGGCGTTGGGCAAGAGTTCGATCGTAACGTCATTGTCGCGGGTGAAGGAGAGTTCACGCTCACCGTCGAGCGCGATCGAGCCGTCGGTGATCGACGGGCGGTACTTGTGATTTGGCTTCATGTCCTCGAAGTCGCGAATGCCGATGCCACGCACATAACCAGGCGCGATCGGCGTATCGAGAATGATGCTGGCCTCGTCTTCCGGCGCCATGCGCACGAGGAGGCCGTTGGGCTCCAGCCGGGTTACCGGCTTCAGCAGGCCGGCAATCGCCGACATGCCGATCACTTCCGGATCGGCGAAGGTCACGAACAGTTCGCGGAAGGTCTCGGTGCGCCACAGGGCGCGGGCGCCGATATAGCGTTCGGTCACCACCGCAACGTCCACGAGTGCGATTTCCTCGTGGCTGCCGACCCTGACAACGATCTTCTTGTTGGGCAGGAAGGCCTCGGCCACGGGCACCTTGCCGGAAACGGCAAGCCCCACCGCCAGCCCGGTGATGGTCGGCTCCCGGTGCTCGGGAAACGCGTTGTTGGTGCCGGTCGAAATACCGGCGATGGGTACATCGCCACAGCCCGTCACGACGGCGCGGTGGGTGCCATCGCCGCCCAGCACGACGATGGCCTTGACGCCCCGTTCCTTCATCTGGCGGGCCGCCTTCAAGGTATCGTCGACCGTGCCGGAGATCTTGTAGTCGAGGTATTCGATCTTCGGGAAGTGCTTCAGCCCCTGGTTCTCGGCCCGGTCAATGCCGCGGCGGACATGGTGCCGGATGCCGCCGTTCTCCGGCATCATGTAAACATGCTCGACTCCGCAAGCCTTCACGCAGGACAGCACCCGCAGCACGATGTTGGCGCGGTCGGTGATCTGCAGCGCGGTGGCATTGGCAATCACCCGCCGGATGTCTCGGGCCGAGACCGGATTGGCGATGATGCCGATGGCGTTGCTCATGTGACGCGGACCATCCGTCATTGGCCAATCCGAGATATCGAAGGGGCGGTCGAAGACCAGAACTGGCGCTGTCAGGTTTCATGTTATGCAGCCTTGTGGCGATGTTGCAAGCTCTGGGTTTTCCCGGCGCCTGTCCGGGAAGCTTCGCTTCCGATCCGCGTGGGCAGAAATCGCCTGGAAAGCTCATCCTCTGACTGTTCGTACCTCGTTCCGCATACGCCAGCCCCCTGACGCGGCCGGTCTGTTCAGTAGACCGGGGTGTCCAGACCCTCGAAGCGGGCTTTCAGCTGCAGCGCGACGAATTTGGAATTGAACCGCGACAGATGCAGGTTGCCGCCGTGGAACCAGAGGTTCGGGTGGCGCAAGGGTTTCCACATGTTGCGGAGTTCGCCCTCCCACGGCCCGGGATCGCCGCGCGTGCCGGAGCCATAGCCCCAGTTGGGCCCGATCAGGTCAGCTGCCTCGCGCGAGACGATCTTTGCCACCCATTCGTTCATCGGCAGGTAGCCCGTCGCATAGACGATGACGTCCGCCTTCACCTCCGAACCGTCGGTGAGGATGGCGGCATCGCGCGTGAGCCGCGCGATCTCCGTCCGCGGCTTCACCTTGATGCCGCCGGACGCGATGATGTCGGAACAGCCGACATCGAGATAATAGCCCGAGCCGGTGCGCAGCGCCTTCATCATCAGGCCGGAGCCGTCCGGTCCGTAGTCGGTCATGAAGCCGCGGGCATTGAGGCCCCTGATCAGATCGGCGTCTCGCGCCGCGATCTGGGCATAGACCGGGCGCTGCATGTCGGCCATCAGCCGGAACGGCACGGAAGCGAAGATCATGTCCGCCCTGTCGACATCGATTCCCTTCGCCACCGCCTCCTCGGAATAGATCGGCGCGAAGGCGATCTCCATCAGTGACTCGGAGCGCACCACCGTGGTGGGCGTGCGCTGGATCATGGTGACTTCGGCGGCCTCGTTCTCCCAGAAGTCGGCGCAGACATCATGCGCGGAGCTGTTGGCGCCCACCACGATGCAGCGCTTGCCGCGGAACGGCTCGGCCGAAACATGTTTCGAGGAATGATACTGCACCCCGCCGAAGGTCTCGGCACCCGGCGGCCGCAGCTCGCGCGGCGGCCCGTAGGAGCCGGTGGCGAACACCAGATGCCGGGGTTTCAGCGTCAGCGTCTGGCCCTGCCGGGTCACGTCGACGGTCCATTCCTGCGACGCCTGGTCGAACCGCGCCCTGGTGACTTCCGCCGAGGTCCAGTAGTTCAGCTCCATGAGCGTGACATAGGCCTCCAGCCAGTCGCCCATCTTGTCCTTCGGCGTGAACACCGGCCAGTGATCCGGGAACGGGATATAGGGCAGATGATCGTACCAGACCGGGTCATGCAGCACGAGCGAGCGGTAGCGGTTGCGCCATGAATCGCCGGCATTCGCATTCTTCTCGACGATCAGCGCCGGAACGCCCAGGCGTTTCAGCCGGGCGCCAAGCGCGATACCGCCCTGGCCGCCGCCGATGATCAGAACATAAGGCTGGCGGGAGATGCCGAGTTCCGCCTGCTCGGCGCGGCGGAGGTCGGTCCACGTCTGGCGGCCCCGCTGAGCGCCATGCAGGAGGCCTTTCTCGCGGGTGAAGCCCGACTTCTCTTCATGACCCTTGAGTTCCTGCAGCGTGGTCAGAATGGTGAAGCCCTTCCCGCCCTTCAGCCGCAGATGGCCGGCGCCGCGCCCCACCGCCGTTTCGAAGCGGAACCAGGCTTCGACCGTGTCACCGGCGCGGCTCGCGGGCTCGGTCAAGGTGAAGCCGCCTGGCCTCGCATGGGGGAGCGTTGCCCGCAACATGTCAGCCACCGCGCCGCGGCCCTCGACGGTGCGGATGTTCCAGGTGAGCGCCACCAGATCGCGCCAGTAGCACTCCTCGCCGAACAGGCTGGCGGCTGCGGTGGCGTCCGCATTGCCAAGAGCCTCCTCGAGCTTCGCCAGCCAAGCGGCTGCTTCCAGGCTGTCAGGATCAGGTCGGACGGTCATGCTCTTTCCTCTCAACGCCAGTCACCAGCGAGTGTCTTCGCAACCACAACATGATGCAGTGCGAAAAGTCGCTGCAGAGCAAGCCAGAATTCGGATGATTTGAAGAGTTGCCGCTCGAGTTTGTCAACATCGCTATTGCGTGGTCCCGGATTCTGTAACATCATTTCCAAGTTCGGCAATCGTCAGACCGGCTTTGAGCCCGGAACACGGTTGCCGTGGCGAAGCTGGTCGTGGGATCGTCGGAAAGATTGCAGTGTCGATGACGGAAAGCAAGTTGACGGCCGGCCCCTCCCGGGGGCATGCCACGGTGAAGATGGCGATCCGCAACGCCACCAAGATCTACGAGACCAAGAGCGGCGGGGTTCATGCGCTCGACAATGTCTCGCTCGACGTGAAGGAAGGTGAATTTCTCTGCATTCTCGGGCCTTCCGGCTGCGGAAAGACAACACTGCTGTGGTCGATGGCCGGGCTGCACACGCTCACTTCCGGCGACATCATGCTGGGCAACGTGCCGATCGTGAAGCCCAACCCCGAGATCGCCATGATCTTCCAGGACGCCAATCTGCTGCCCTGGCGCAATCTGATCAAGAACATCGAATTGCCATTTGAGCTGACGCGCCGTCCGCCGGACCGCGCGGTGATTGCCCGGCTGCTCGATCGCGTGGGCCTTGCCGGCTTCGAGAACAAGATGCCGCGCGAACTCTCGGGCGGCATGCAGCAGCGCGCCTCGATCGTGCGCAGCCTGTCGGTCAATCCATCGGTGCTGCTCATGGACGAGCCCTTCGGCGCTCTCGACGCCTTCACCCGTGACGAGATGAACCTGCTGATCCAGGAAATCTGGATGGAGACGAAGAAGACCATCGCCTTCGTCACCCATTCGATTTCCGAGGCCATCTTCCTGGCTGACCGGGTGGCGGTGATGTCGGCGCGGCCCGGGCGGATCGCCGAGATCTACGACATCGATATTCCAAGGCCGCGCTCGATCGACATCCAGACGGAGCCGTCGTTCATCAAGCGCGTGCTCGAAATCAAGTCCCGCATCGAGCATGGCCGTGGCGGGGCCCGCGTGGCGATCACCTAGGGAGGCGGAAACGGTGGACAAGGCGCTCGGCGACAAGATTCCGGAGTTCAACAAGAAGCCAGGGGGTGGCGGAAACGTCGGCCTCAGTGGCGCCTCGTTCAGCCTGGGCGAGCACCGCACGAAGCTCGAGGTTCTGGTCATCGCCCTGGTCGCGGTGATCATCGTCGGCGGCGCGGAGTTGCTGATCTATCTCTTCAAGGTGCCGCAATATGTGCTGCCGCGGCCGAGCCAGATCGCCTACGCGCTGGTGACCGAATTTCCCAATTTCTGGCCGCATCTGCTGATCACTCTCTATGAATTGTTCGTGGGATTTGCGATCGGCGCGTCGATCGGCTTCGTGCTGGCGGCGGTGATCACCCAGTTTCCCTTCGTCGAGAAGGTGGTGACGCCCTATATCCTGTTGCTGGTCACCACGCCGATGCTGGCCCTGGTGCCGCTGCTGATCCTGCGCTTCGGTTTCGGCAGCGAGCCGCGCATCATCGCCGTGGCGCTGGCCTCCGGACCGATGGTGATGATCAACGCGGCGACCGGTTTCCGCCGCGTCGATCTCGCCAAGATCGCGCTCGCCAAGTCCTTCGGGGCCAGCACGCTGCAGATTTTCACCAAGATCCGCATTCCCATGGCCATGCCGATGATCATCGTCGGGCTCATGGTGGGCTCGATCTTCGGGCTGCTCACCACGGTCGGCGCCGAAATGGTCGGCGGCGCCGAGGGGCTGGGCAATCGCCTGACCTACTATTCCGCGTTGATCCGCATGCCGCAGTTCTTCGCCATCATCCTGATCCTGGCGATCATCGGCATCTCGATCTACGTGTTCTTCTTCTGGCTCGGAAAGAAATGGGCCAGTTGGGAGGCCTGACACGGGATAGGCCTTTCGCACCGACAGATCCCGAAAACGCATTCCATATTACGGAGGAAACGACAATGACTGGACAGACGATGATCGGACGGCGGCAGCTGCTGACGCTGACGGCGGCGGGTGTGACCGTCACGGCCTTTGGGGGTCTTGGCGGATCGCGGCAGGCGATGGCCGCGGAGGTGGTGCGCTGGGTGAGCCCGCGCGGCACGGTTGAGGTGCTGGACGACTATCCCTACTGGGTCGCCAAGAAGATGGGTTACTTCGGCGATATCGAGACGACGCTGGAGCCCGGCCCCTCGGATGCGACGGCTACCGTGAAGCTCGTCGACCAGAACCAGGCCGATGTCGGCTATCCGTCGCCCGGCGTGTTCTCGCTCGGTCTGGCCCAGGGCATGCCGATCGTCTCGGTGTTCCACATGGGCGGCGGCGACGTGTTCAGCTTCGCCTTCCGCAAGGGCGAGAAGCCCGCAAGCCTCAAGGATCTCGAAGGCAAGACCATCGTGCGCGGCTCGGCTGGCTGGCAGGCGATCGCCGACCCGATGCTGAAGGCGGCGGGCGTCGACATCACCAAAGTCAAGTACGTCGATGCCGGCTGGCCCACCTGGGGCACGGCGCTGATGTCGGGCCAGGGCGATGCCGCGCTCTCCTGGGAAGGCCTTCGCGCCCAGTGGAAGGGCCAGGGCCTCGACTTCGACTATTGGCTCGGCCGCGATTTCTCGAAGCTTCCCGCCAACAGCTTCGTGATCCGCAAGTCCGATTTCGAGGATCCGGCGAAGAAGGACCTCTATGAGCGCTATCTGCGCGGCTGGGCGATGGGCCTTGAATTCGGCCGCGACAACCCGCGCGCCGCGACGCAGATCGTCATGGAGCAGTTCCCGGCGCTCAGCTCGCAGATGACGCCCGACGTGGCCGTCGAATCGCAGATGCAGCTGGCCAATGTCTTCGCCGGCCGCCTCGACGAGCGCCAGCAGAAATGGGGCTATCACCTGCCAGAGAGCTGGCAGCTATTCTTCGACACGGGCCGGGAGATCGGCCAGATCCAGGGCGACTTCAAGCTCGAGGACGTGGTCAAGAACGATTTTGTCGACGCCGCCAACAACTTCGACAAGGCGAAGGTCAAGGCCGACGCCGACGCCTTCAAGCTCTCGGACGCCTAAGCGGCGGTGAACGTCGACGAGATCGCCAAGCGCCTGTAACGCGAGGAGGCGGCGGGAGACCTCCCGCCGCCTCTCTTTTCCAGCCCGCGGGGCCCCAGCATGTTCGCCTTCGATCACGTCGGAATCACCACCTCCGTCAGGCAGCCGGACGAAAACTGGGTCGAGCAGAGCCGGGTCTGGGTGACCAACCCGCGCAATCATCCCGAACATATCGAATTCCTGCGCTATGAGCCGGACAGCACGGTGCCGGACGTCATCAAGGCCAATCCGCACATCGCTTTCCGGGTGGC
This sequence comes from Aestuariivirga sp., assembly GCA_036826695.1. Classification (GTDB taxonomy): domain Bacteria; phylum Pseudomonadota; class Alphaproteobacteria; order Rhizobiales; family Aestuariivirgaceae; genus Aestuariivirga. Next base: position 3,236 of record DAISVW010000018.1, on the reverse strand, counting down.
CTCGCTCGAGGAGCATCTGCGCCAGCCTGGCGTCGAGATCATCATTCCGCCCTTCGAGGTTGGCGGCTTCCTGCGCGTCGTCTTCGTGCGCAAGCACAATACGATCTTCGAATACATGCATTATCTGAAGGAAGGCTGGTTCGGGCAATGACGGCGGAGCGTTACCGCGCCATCTATACCTATGCCTGGGACCTGGCCGAGGCGGGCGTGGCGGACGCCGTGGCGGAATTCCGCAGCCTTGGCCTCGATACCGTCACGATTGCCGGAAGCTATCATGCCGGCAAGTTCCTGCGGCCGCATGGCAAGACCGGCAAGGTCTATTTTCCCGAGGACGGCACCGCCTATTTCAGGACCACGCCCGCGCGCTATGGCGCCATCAAGCCGGTCGAGAACAGCCTGCTCGCCAGCAGCGACGTGATGCGCGAGCTGTGCGCCGGGCCGATGCAGGTCAATGCCTGGATGGTGCTCCTGCACAACACGCTGCTCGGCATGCGCCATCCGGAGGCGACCGTCGCCAATGCGTTTGGCGACCGTTATGTCTACAGCCTCTGCCCTTCCCACCCCGAAGCGCGTGCCTACGCGATCGGGCTTGCCCGCGATGTGACCGAGTCGTATCCGGTTTCAGGCATCTCGATGGAGTCGCCCGGCTTCGCACCCTACGCGCATGGCTATCATCACGAGTTCGCGCTGAACCAGCCCAACCGCTGGCTCGATGCGCAGCTGGGCTTGTGTTTCTGCGATCATTGCGTGGCCGGCGCGTCCGCGGCGGGGATTGACGCCCGGGCGCTGAAGGCGCGGGTGGCGCGGGACATCGCGGACTATCTCGCCAGCGATATTGATTTTCCCGCCGACATGGCCGAGGCCTTCTGGCTGGCGGACACGCGCACGGACGGTGAGCTGAAGGCTTTCCTCGATTGGCGCTGTGGCGTCGTCACCTCGCTTGTGGCGGAAATCCGCGACAGGCTCCGCAAGGATGCCAGCGTGGCGGTCATCCCCTCGGTGGCGCGGCCCACCGGCGGCGCCTGGTATGAGGGCAGCGATCTCGCCGCCCTGGCGCGCGCCGCGGGGGTCATCGAAGCCTGTTTCTATGAACCGTCCGCGGCACGGGTGAAGGCTGATCTGTTCGATGTGCGGCGGCGGCTGGGAAACAGCGGTGCGCTGCGCGGTATTCTGCGGCCTGCATGGCCCGATCTTGCCAGCAAGGCGGAATTGCTGGCGGCGGCGGCGGCGCTGAAGGATGGCGGCGTCAGCGGCATCGCGTTCTACAACTGGGGCCATCTGCGCCAGGCGAATGTCCGGTGGATTGCTGATGCGCTGGCGGCATTCGGAGGCAGATCATGAGTTTCGCGGGAAAGACCGTGGCGATCACCGGTGCGGCGGGCGGCATCGGCCAGGCGCTGTGCCGGCATTTCGCGGCGGCGGGCGCGTCGATCGCCGCCATCGACAAGAGCGAGGCGCTCTCCGCGTTCATGGCGGAGGACTGGGCAAAGCATGTGAAGACCGCGCATGTGGTCGCCGATATCGGTGACCGCGCCGCCGTGGCCGCCGCCTTCGCGCAGCTCACGAAAGTGCTGGGCCCCACGGCCATTCTCGTCAACAATGCCGGTTTCTCCTCCCATCCGACCTTCGCCCGCACGACGCCGGAAAGCTGGAACCATGAGGTGAATGGCAACCTCAACAGTGCCTATTACTGCGCGCATGCCGTGCTTGACGGCATGAGGCAGCTGGGCGGCGGGTCGATCATCGCCATTGGCTCCGTGAACGGCCTCGGCGCGCTGGGTGACCCTGCCTACAGCGCCGCCAAGGCCGGCATGATCTCGCTCACCCAATCGCTGGCGCTGGAATATGGGCGGTTCAACATCCGCGCCAACATCGTGCTGCCGGGCACGGTGCGAACACCCCTGTGGAAGGTGCGCGCCGCCAAGGACCCCAGCGTCCTCGAAACGCTGCGCAAATGGTATCCTCTTGGCCGCATCGTTGACCCTGAGGACGTGGCGGCCGCTGTGGCCTTTCTCGCCTCTGACGCGGCCGCAGCGAGCACTGGCGTGGCGCTGCCGGTCGATTGCGGGCTGACGGCGGGCAACATCGTCATGACGCGCGAACTCACCCTGGAGGACTTCTGATGGACAGGTTGCGCATCGGCGTCATCGGGCTCGGCTGGTTCGGCGAAATCCACTGTGAAGCCATCGCTGGCATTCCCAATCTTGAACTTGCCGCGCTCTGTACGCGGCGGCCGGAACGGCTTTCGGAAATGGCGGCGAAATTCGGCGTGAAGAAGACGTTCACCGACTATCGCCAGATGCTGGCTGACAAGGACATCGACGCCGTTTCCATCGTCACCATGTGGGACCAGCACACGGAGCCCGCGGTTGATGCGCTCAAGGCCGGAAAGCATGTGTTTCTCGAAAAGCCGATGGCCTCGACGATTGCTGACTGCAAGCTGATCATGGCGGCCGCCAGGGCATCGTCCGGCATTCTGCAGATCGGGCATATCTGCCGCTTCAATCCGCGCTACCGCATGGCCAAGCAGGCGATCGACGAAGGCCGCATCGGCAAGATCGTCGCGCTGCAATCGCGCCGCAACATTCCCGCGGCCTGGACGCCCACCATTCTGGAGAAGATCGGCCCCATCGTCGGCGATGCCATCCACGACACCGACCTGATGCTGTGGTTCACCGGCGACCGGGTGGCGAGCGCCTACGCTCAGACGGTGAGCATCAGGAACCTCAGGTTCCCCGACATCGGCCAGACCATGTACCGCTTCAGGGGCGGCGCCACGGCGACGCTCGAGACCGTGTGGTGCATGCCGGAGAAGACGCCCTTCGACATCGACGAGCGCATGTCGATCATCGGCACCGAAGGCATCATCCATATCCAGGACACGTTCCCCAACCTCGGCATCGTTGACGGCAGCCGCCTGCACAGCCCGGACACCACCTATTGGCCGATGTTCGAAGGCGTGCGTGGCGGAGCGCTGCGGGCGGAATTCGAATATTTCGCGTCTTGCGCGCTCAAGGGCGCAGCGCCGGCCATCGGGCGGCCGGAGGACGCAGCCGCGGCGCTCGAGGCGACGCTCGCGGCCGAGGAATCCGCCCGCACCGGCAATGTAGTGAAAGTCGGATAGGAGAGAGACATGGCGAACAGGAAACTCCGCGTACACGTGGAGGGGCTGGGCAACATGGGCATGAGCCATGCCCTGGACTATACCCGCATACCGGAAATCGAGGTGGTCTGCG
>DAISVW010000017.1:6950-16492 GCA_036826695.1 Aestuariivirga sp. | reverse complement strand
GGAAATCCTCACGGCCAAGCCCATGGCGCGCCAGAAACTGGTCGGCGGCGGGGCGAAGATAGCTCGTCGCAAGAAAGGGCATCGAGCGCGCGAAGATGGCCCCGAAACCTTCTGCGTCCATGCGCCAGCCCATCACGTCGGTGGTTCCCGGCCAGGTGTGCTCGCCCGCGTGTTCGATGAGCCCCAGGGGTTGCCCGGTTGTGGAGACAACGGCGGCGGCTGCGCCATCGCCAAACAGCGCCGTGGCGATGATGTTGGACTTCGAGATCTCATCGGGCCGGAAGGCCAGCGTGCAGAGTTCGATCACCACCAGCAGCACATTGGCCCCCGGCGTGGCGCGGGCCCGCCGGGCGGCGAGCGAAAGTCCTGTTGCGCCGCCGGCGCAGCCGAGCCCGACCACCGGCACGCGCTGCACGTCCGGCCGGAAGCCGAGGCTGCTCAGCATGTGAGCCTCCACCGACGGCGTGGCGATGCCGGTCGACGACACCATGACGATCGCGTCGATTTGCGAGGGCTTCAGCCCCGCCTGATCCAGCGCGCCGGCTGATACCTCCGCGAACAATGCCGAGGCGCCTTCGAGAAAGGCGGCGCTGCGTTCCGGCCAGCCCTGCGGCTGGTGAAACCATGCGAAGGGGCTCACCGAATACCGCCTGGCGATGCCGGAGTTGCCGAACCCCGGCGTCAGCCGTTCGAAATCCTGGTGGCGGCCACTGAAGATCGCGCGGGCCTCGCGAATCACGTCCTCGGTGCGCATCTCGTGGGGCGGCACCGCCGTGGCGAGGCTCAACAATCCGGCCATTGCGCAAAGCTCCTCTGCATTTCCGGCGCTTGCCTGCCGCACGCCGCTACTGGCATAGCTCGCAGCTTAAGCGAGTTGGCCGTTGAATATCACTGAAATCTTTCTGCTCTTCGCCGGCGGGCTTCTGGCCGGCTTCATCAATGTCATGGCGGGCGGGGCCGGCTTCATGACCTTTCCGCTGCTGCTCGCCGCCGGCATGTCGGAAATCGAGGCGAATGCCTCGAATTTCGTGGCTGTGCTGCCCGCCAATGTAGTGGGCAGCTATGTCTACCGGCGGGAGTTGCAGGCGGTAAGGCCCTATCTCGGTTTCCGGCTGCTGCTGGCCGCGGCGGGCGGGCTTCTGGGCTCCTACATCCTGATTCATACCGGCGAAGCGGCCTTCGAGCGCGCCATACCCTGGCTGCTGCTGTTCGCGACGCTGTCCTTCGCGCTTGGGCCGTTGATCAAGCGGAAGCTCGAGCGCGACTTTGCCTTCGATGGCGCGCGCTGGATCTGGCTTTCGTTCATTCTCGAATTCGCGGTCTTCGTCTATGGTGGCTACTTCGGGCTCGGCATGGGCATTGTCATGTATGCCATCTATTCGATCTTCTCGCACATGACGGTGCATCAGGCGAATGCCATCCGCAACGTCACCATCACATTGCTGACGCTGATCTCGATTGCCATCTTCGCCCATGCGGGAATCATCCGCTGGGTGCCGTCGCTGATCATGATGACCGGCGCCATGCTGGGCGGCTATCTCACGGCCCGCATCGCGCTCCGCATGCCGCAGGATCTGGTGCGGCGCGGCATCCTGGTGTGGGCCATCTGCCTGACCGCGCTGGCCTTCTGGCGCTATCACTGAGACCTGGCGAGCAGCGCCTCGCGGCGGGCGGCATAAAGCCCCGAGACGACGATCAGCGCCATGCCGAGCATGGCGATCCAGTCCGGAAACTCGCCGAACACCACAATTCCCGAAAAGATCGAGAACACCATCACCGAATAGCGGAAGGGCGCGGTGGCGGTGAGTTCGCCCACCCGCAGGGTGGCGACCATGAAGAGATAGCCCGACGACAGAAAACAGGCGGCCAGCGCCAGCAGCCCCACCTGCCAGGCCTCGGGCCAGTGCACGCCCTGAACGAGCGCCAGCAGGGCGCCGCCCAGCATCACGAAACTGGCATTGGCAAGCGCCACCACGAAGGTGGGAATGCGCGCCGGAATGCGCTTGGTCAGAATGTCGCGCACCGCCACGAAGAACACGATGATCAGCGCCAGAAGCTGGTAGCTGTCGAAGCTCGCCAGCGAGGGCTTGACGATCATCAGTACACCGATGAAACCGCCGACGATCGCCGCCAGGCGCTGCCAGCCGATGCGTTCGCCAAGGAAAACCGCCGACAGCAGTGCGACGGCCAGCGGCACCGCTTGCATCACCGAGGTGAGGTTGGCGATCGGCATGTGCATCAGCGCGGTGACGAAGGCGATCGTCGAGATCACGTCGAAGCCGCTGCGCAGCAGCAGCGGCCGGTTGGCCATGGCCGGCAGGTCCTGCAGATGGCCCTGCGCCAGGCAGACGCTGCCGAGGATCAGAACCGAGAACAGGCCGCGGATCGTCACGATCTCGCCGACCGGAAGGCTTTCGCCCACGAGCTTCACGATCGTGTCGTTGCCGACGAAAGCCCCCATGGCCAGCACCATGAGCAGGCCGGCGCGGAGGGCAGTGTTCGCGGGAAGCGGAAACATGGGCAGTGTCTGCGGCTGGCCGCTCAGCCGCCGGTGACGCTCATGTGGCGGGCCACCGCCGGCTTGTTGCGGCGGCGGTCGATGACGAAATCATGGCCCTTGGGCTTGCGCGAGATGGCCTCGGAGATGGCCGCGTCGAGCAACGCGTTGCCTTCGGAGGCTCGCAGCGGGGTTCTGAGGTCGGCGGCGTCCTCCTGGCCAAGGCACATGTAAAGCGTGCCGGTGCAGGTGAGCCGCACGCGGTTGCAGCTTTCGCAGAAATTATGGCTCATCGGCGTGATGAAGCCCAAGCGTCCGCCGGTTTCCCTGACGCGGACATAACGCGCCGGGCCGCCGGTCTTGTAGGGAATGTCCTCCAGCGTGAAGCGCTCCATCAGGCTGGCGCGCAACACCGAGAGCGGCAGGTATTGGTCCGTGCGGTCACCGTCGATGTCGCCCATCGGCATGGTTTCGATGAGCGTCAGGTCCATGCCCTCGCCATGCGCCCAGCGGATCATTTCGGGAACCTCGCCGTCATTGACGCCCTTCAGCGCCACGGCATTGATCTTGATGTGAAGCCCCGCCGCCTGGGCGGCGCGGATCCCGTCCATCACCTTCGGTAATTCGCCCCAGCGGGTGATCTTGCGGAACTTCTCCGCGTCCAGCGTATCGACCGAGACATTGATGCGGCGCACGCCGTGCGCGGCGAGTTCAGCGGCATGTTTGGCCAGCTGCGAGCCATTGGTGGTGAGCGTCAGTTCCTCGAGCGCGCCGGACCGGAGGTGGCGGCCGAGGCTTTCGACCAGGGTCATGATGCCCTTGCGCACCAGCGGTTCGCCGCCGGTGAGCCTGATCTTGCGCACGCCCTTGTCGATGAAGGCGCTGCACAGCCGGTCGAGCTCCTCGAGCGACAGCAGGTCCTTCTTGGGAAGGAAGGTCATGTCCTCGGCCATGCAATAGACGCAGCGGAAATCGCAGCGGTCGGTGACCGAGACGCGGAGGTAGGTCACATGGCGTCCGAACGGATCGATCAGGCTGGGCATTTCGCTCATGCGTTATATCTGATCATAGATCACGAAAAGGTCAACCGGCGGTTTGGGCGCGGCGCAGGTCCTGGCTGCCTGGCAGGAAGAAGGTGAGGAGCCCGATGGCCGGCAGGAAGGCGCAGAGGTGGAAGACGAAGCCGATCGAGGTGACGTCCGCCAGCATGCCGAGCAGGGCCGCCCCCACCGCGCCGATGCCGAAGGCGACGCCGAAGAACAGGCCGGAGACCATGCCGATCCGCTCCGGCATCAGCTCCTGGGCATAGACCAGCATGGCGGAGAACGCCGAGGCCAGGATGAAGCCGATGGGGATCGACAGCGCCACCGTCCAGAAGTGGTTGGCATGGGGCAAGAGAAGGGTGAATGGCAGGGCGCCCAGCACCGAGAACCAGATCACCGCCTTGCGGCCGATGCGATCGCCGATCGGGCCACCCAGCAGGGTTCCCGCCGCGAAGGCGGCGAGATAGATGAACAGATCGATCTGGGCGCGTTCGGGCGTCAGTCCGAACGTGTCGATCTGGTAGAAGGTATAGAAGCTGCTCATGCTGGTGGTGTAGACGAATTTCGAGAACATCAGGCAGAGCAGGATGAACAGCGCAAAGACCACCATGCGGCGCGGCAAGGGACCGGCAGCGGCGCTGGCGCGCTTGCGTCCGCCAGCTGTGGCGAGGCTGTGAGAATACCAGCTTGCCGCGTAGCTCAGGATCATGATCGAGATCAGCGCCAGCCCCGCGAACCAGCCGATGCTGCCCAGCCCGTGCGGAATGACGATGAAGGCGGCGAGCAGCGGGCCAATGGCGGTGCCGAAATTGCCGCCCAGCTGGAACAGCGACTGCGCGAAGCCATAGCGCCCGCCGGATGATAGCCGGGCCAACCGCGAGGCTTCCGGATGGAAGATCGAGGACCCGAGCCCGATCAGCGCCGCCCCGGCCAGCACCATCATGTAGCTTCCGGCAAAGCCCAGCACGATCAGCCCGGCGAAGGTGAGTGCCGGCGCCAGCGCCAGGGAGTAGGGCACCGGGCGCTTGTCGGTATAGAGCCCGATCATCGGCTGCAGCACGGCGGCTGTCGCCTGAAAGGCAAGGGTGATGAGGCCCACCTGCGCAAAGCTCAGACTGTAGATCTGGTGCAGCAGCGGATAGATCGACACCAGCAGGGCCTGCAGCGTGTCGTTGATCAGATGACCGGCGGAGACCGCCCACAGCACCGCCTGCGCGGCAACGGGCGTGGCGGCGGCGGAATAGCGGTGGGTGCTGGCCATCGCCATCCGACTACCTGAATTGTCCTGAAACTCCAATGCCAAAGGGGCAGACGTGCCATGCCCCGGAGTTACGGGTTCCGGGCCGCCGCCAGCAGCCAGTCCTTGAAGATGTCGAGCGCCTCCGAGCGCCGGCCGCTCCCTGGCTCGATGATGCTGTAGGCGTAGTCCTGCTTGATGGCGACGTCGAACAGTTGCACCAGCCGGCCGCTGGCCAGATCATCCGCGATCAGGCTGCGCGGGCAGAGCGCGATGCCCTGTCCGGCAAGGGCGGCGGCGCGGAGCAGGTTGAAGTCCTGAAAGATCGGCCCGGGGGACGGCCCGGCATGTTTCAGCCCGGCATGGCGCATCCAGTTCTGCCAGTCGAGCCTATCGGTATCATGCAGCAGCGGTTTGCCAAGGATCGCCTGTGGCGCCTCGAAGGGGCCTTCCTTTTCGAGGTAGATGGGGTTGCAGATCGGCACCGTGCTGCCGGGCAAGAGCCGCGTCGAGCGGCAGCCCTCCCATTCGCCGGCCCCCCACAGCACCGCGATGTCCACTTCCTCGAAATCCAGCTTCTGGCCAGCAAAGGCATAGACAACCTTGACCGAAACCTCCGGGTGGGCGCGGAAGAATTCGGACAGGCGCGGGATCAGCCAGATGGTCGCGAAGGACGGCAGCGCGGCGATGGTCAGCGCCGGTCCGGAATCAGAGTTCTGCAGCCTGCGGCAGGCCGCCGCCATGATGTCAAAGGCCTCGGCCAGCGAGCGGGCCAGATCCTGCCCCTTGGCGGTGGGAATGGTCTGGCGGCCCATGCGGTCGAACAGGGTGATGCCGAACCATTCTTCCAGCTGGCGCACCTGGTGGCTGACCGCCGACTGGGTCACGTTCAGCTCGGCGGCGGCGCGCGAGAAGCTTCCCGAGCGGGCGGCCGCCTCGAAGCAGCGGAGCGCATTCAAAGAGGGCAGGCGGGTCAGAGCCATCACTCCATGAGAATTTCTCATAGAGTATGTGAGGGATCGTCTTTTGACACAAGGGGCTATCCGGGGAAGTTATCGCGTCCCGCCACCATACCGAGGAGATGACGCACCATGGCCGCCCTGGAACGCCCCGCACTGGTCGATTACCGCAACAACGGCAAGAAGCCGAAGCCCACCTTCTCGGCTGCCGAGATGCAGCGCCGCCAGGACGCCATCCGCGGCTGGATGAGCAAGGCCAAGGTCGATGCCTGCCTGTTCACCAGCTACCACAACATCAACTATCTCTCGGATTTTCTCTACTGCTACTTTGGCCGCAAATACGGTCTGGTGATCACCCATGACAAGGCGACTTCGGCGACCGCGGCGATCGACGGCGGCCAGCCGGCGCGGCGCACCTACGGCGACACCGTCACCTACACCGACTGGTCGAAGGAGAATTATTTCACGGCGGTGAAGGGCCTGATGAAGGGCGCCCGGCGCATCGGCATCGAGTGCGATCATGTGAACCTCGATTTCCGCGCCCAGCTGGCGGAGGCTTTCCCCGGCGTCGAATTCGTCGATGCGGCCGCGCCGTCGATGCGGCTGCGCATGATCAAGAGCGCTGAGGAAATCAAGCACATCACCAAGATGACGCGGATCGCCGATCTCGGCGGCGCCGCGGTCGTCGAGGCAACCGCGGTCGGCGTGCCCGAACATGAGGTGGCGCTGCATGCGACCCAGACCATGGTGCGCGAAATCGCCAGGGTCTGGCCGAACGGCGAACTGATGGACACCTGGACCTGGTTTCAGTCCGGCGTCAACACCGACGGCGCCCACAACCCGGTCACCTCGCGCAAGATCAGGCGCGGCGACATTCTGAGCCTCAACTGCTTCCCGATGGTGGCGGGTTACTATGTGGCGCTGGAGCGCACGCTGTTCGCCGAGACGGCCTCCAAGGAACACATTCGCCTGTGGGAGATCAACTGCCACATCCATGATGAAGGCAAGAAGCTCCTTGTGCCCGGCAACAAGTGCTCGGACGTCGCCAAGGCGTTGAACCAGATCTATGCCGAGCATGACCTGCTGAAGTACCGCACCTTCGGCTATGGTCATTCCTTCGGCGTGCTCTGCCACTATTATGGCCGCGAGGGCGGGCTTGAACTGCGCGAGGATTGCGACACGGTTCTGGAGCCCGGCATGGTGGTGTCGATGGAGCCGATGATCATGATCCCCGAGGGCCAGAAGGGTGCTGGCGGCTACCGCGAGCACGACATTCTGGTGATCACCGAGAAGGGCAACCGCAACATCACGGGCTTCCCCTACGGCCCCGAGCACCTGATCGTGAAGGCCGGCGGCGGGAAGACGTCCGCCGCGAAGAAGAAGCCGGCTGCGAGGAAGAAGGGCGGCAAGAAGCGGCGCTAGAACGCCGGCGCCCGGAGGTTGCGAAAGGGTTCATGGGCCGTGGCGGTCAGGGGGCTTGCATCCCCGGGGGCGCGGCCTATGATCTTTTTTCACCAAGCCGCACGGCAAGAAAAGGCGGGGAAACAGGGGAATGGCTGAGCACGGACTGGCTGGCGATGCGATGGTGCGCTTCGTCAATGTGCAGAAGAGCTATGACGGCGAAACGCTGGTCGTCAAGAATCTGAACCTGGATATCGCCAAGGGCGAATTTCTCACCATGCTGGGCCCCTCGGGTTCCGGCAAGACCACCACGCTGATGATGCTCGCTGGCTTCGAGCCCGCCACCCATGGCGAAATCTATCTCAAGAACCAGCCGATCAACAACGTGCCGCCGCACAAGCGCGGCATCGGCATGGTGTTCCAGAACTACGCGCTGTTCCCGCACATGACCATCAATGAAAACCTGGCCTTTCCGCTGCAGGTGCGGAGCGTGCCGAAGGCCCAGATCGAGGAGCGGGTGGCCAAGGTCCTCAAGATGGTGGAACTGCCGCAGATGGGCAATCGCCGCCCTGGCCAGCTGTCCGGCGGCCAGCAGCAGCGCATCGCGGTGGCCCGCGCGCTGGTCTTCGAGCCGGACCTCGTGCTGATGGACGAGCCGCTGGGCGCTCTGGACAAGCAGCTGCGCGAGCAGATGCAATATGAGATCAAGCACATTCATGAGAGGCTCGGCGTGACCATCGTCTATGTGACGCATGACCAGTCGGAAGCCCTCACCATGTCCAACCGCATCGCGGTGTTCAATGACGGCGTGGTGCAGCAGCTCTCGACTCCGGCCGAACTCTATGAGCGTCCGGTCAATTCCTTCGTCGCCCAGTTCATCGGCGAGAACAACAAGCTGAAGGGCACGGTGGCCGAGATCGGCGCCGGCAATGTGGCGACCGTGAAACTCGAAACCGGCGAACTGGTGAAGGCCCTGGCGATCGGGGCGCGCGAGAAGGGCGGCCGGACCCTGCTCTCGGTGCGGCCGGAGCGGGTCGAGATCAATCCTTCCGCGGACTCGTCGGATGTCATCCTCAAGGGCCGCATCGCCGAACTCATCTATCTGGGCGATCACATCCGCGCCCGTCTCGAAGTGGCGGGGCATGACGATTTCATCGTCAAGGTGCCCAACAAGGGCGCCGCCGGCGACGTCGAGGAAGGCCGCCAGGTCAGCGTTGGCTGGAAGGCGGCGGACTGCCGCGCGCTCGACTACGCCGAGTTCCGGCACTAGGGCGGCGCGATGGCGGCCGGGCGCGGCTTGAGAAGCTTCGCGTGCTGGCTTGGCAGTCTTGTCGTGGCGCTCGGCCTGCTGCTGCCGCTGCCGGCGGGCCGCGCCCAGAATGAAGAGGTGGATCTCGCGCTGGTGCTGGCGGTGGATTGCTCGTTCAGCGTCGATGCCCGCGAATTCGCCTTGCAGATGGAAGGCCTCGGCCGTGCCTTCATGACGGCTGAGGTGAAAGAGGCGATCGCCCAGGGGGTGCGCCAGCGCATCGCGGTCGCCGTCGTGCAGTGGTCCGACGACCTGAACCAGAAGACCGTGATGCCCTGGACGGTGATCGCCAGCGGTGCCGATGCCGATGCCTTCGGCCAGCAGCTGCTCAACATGCCGCGGTCACTCTCCGAAGGTGGCACCTCGATTTCGGCGGCCCTTCTGTTCTCGGCGACGCTCCTGCAATCGGCTCCTTCGGCCGAGCGCATGGTGATCGACGTTTCCGCCGATGGCCGCAACAACAGCGGGCCGCAGACAGGACCGGTGCGCGACCGGCTGGTGGCGGCGGGCATCACCATCAACGGTCTCACCATTCTCAATGAATGGCCAACGCTCGACAGCTATTTCGAAAACAACGTGGCCGGCGGGCCTGGACATTTCGTGATGCCGTCGGCGGATTATGATTCCTATGGCGAGGCGATCCTTCGCAAGCTGCTGCGCGAGATCACCGGGCCCGGCATCACATGAAAGGCTTCGTCCTCGGCGTAGTGCCAGAAATCCGTTTCGGCCCGGGGCGGCTCGCCGACATGGTGACGAAGGCGGAGGCGCTCTGCGGCCGTGGCGCGGTGATCCTGATCGTCGCCGATCCGGCGCTCAGGCCTGCTGGCATCACCGGTCTGGCGCGTGATCTTCTCGGCAAGGCCGGGTTTGAAACGCATGTCTATGACAAGTTCGCGGGAGAAGCGCGCGCCCGGGATGTGGACGATGCGGCAGGCATGGCGCGGCAGGCTGGTGCGAAACTCGTCCTCGGGCTGGGTGGCGGCACGGCGCTCGACACCGCGAAGCTTGCCGCCTGCTGCGCCGTCTCCGGTCTTCCCGCCATGGCCTATGCGCTCGGTGCCACGCCGCTGCCGACGAACCGCCTGCCCATCATCGC
>DAISVW010000017.1:0-6850 GCA_036826695.1 Aestuariivirga sp. | reverse complement strand
GCAGAAAATCTCGAGCGGGCGGTTCACCACCCGGGTGACATCGTGGCGCGCGGCGCGATGCTGCTCGCCTCCTGTTATGGCGGCATCGGCATCGACAATTGCGGCACGGCGCTGGCCCATAACATCGCCCATGCGGTGGCCAATCTGGCGGTGATCCCGCATGGCCGGGCCACCGGGCTCGCCATGATGGCGAGCATGGATTGGGTGGCGGAGGGAAACCGCTCAGGCTTCGCCCGCGTGGCGGCGGCGCTTGGCTCGGACGATCCCGTAGAGGCCTTCGCGCGGCTGGTGCGGGCAAGCGGCCTGAAGACAAGCCTTGCCGATGAGCTCGCGCATCTGACACCGGACCTGCTCGCCCGCCACATGGCGCTTCCCGCCAATGCGCCGATGCGCAAGTCGACGCTGCGCTATCCGTCCGACCAGGACCTTGTCATGCTCGCCGGGCGGTTTCTCGCAGTGTCATGACGCCGTGCCATCCGCGTGCTAGAGAGCCGATCGTGGATCATGAGCTTTTCGAGAATGCGCGGTGGCTGGCGGGTGCGGTGGCGGGTGGCCTTGCGGCACGCGAGGGCCCCGGCATCAGCGAGGTGTTGCAGAGGCTTGCCGCGCAGGACTTGAGCGCCGCGGCTTTTCGTGAACCTGCTCCGACCCGCCTGCCGGTGCTCGATCATCTGCCGCAATGCCTGGGCGAGGCGATGCTGCTCGACGCCAATCTTGCCGCGGCCATCGCCGCTGTGGAGGAGGGGCTGCAATGGCGGCAATCCGCCACCTATTCGGACAGCCTGCTGGGCGAGGGTTTCACGGCGAATTATGGCTGGGCGGAGATCATCGGCCCCCATGGCTTCTTTCCCGGCGATGATTTTCTGCTGGGCCTCCTCATCCTCGGGCCTCACCGCCACTACCGCGATCACTATCACCCCGCGCCGGAGCTCTACTGGCCGCTGACCTCGGCGAGCCTGTGGAGCCGCGACAGCGGATGGTTCGCTGAATGGCCCCAGGGCGGCACCATCTGGCACCCGCCGCTCACCGTGCACGCCACCCGCACCGGAGAGATTCCGCTGCTCGCGGTGTGGAGCTGGACGCGCGACACGGCAACGCCAGCCAAACTCAGCGCATGATGGCGACACTCCGCTTCATTCTGATCGTCGCCCTGGTGGCCTATCTGGCGATCGTGCTGTTCATGTATCTGCAGCAGCGCAACATTCAGTATCTTCCAAGCCGCAACGGCGCCTCGCCGGAAGCCGCAGGCCTCAGCGGCGTCAGCGAAGAGCACGTGATGACCGCTGATGGCGAAACCATCGTGCTCTGGCATGCCTTGCCCAGGCCGGGCATGCCGACCATCCTCTTTTTTCACGGCAATGGCGGTGAACTGGCTGACCGCGCTGGCCGCATGTCCTTCTATCAGTCGCGCGGTTTCGGCGCGCTGTTCGTGTCGTACCGGGGCTATGGCGGCAGCACTGGCGCTCCCACCGAGCAGGGGCTGATGACCGACGCGCTGGCGGCTTATGACTTTCTTCTTGCCCGCGGCGTGAGGCCCGAAGACATCGCCGTGGTGGGCGAATCGCTCGGCACGGGTGTCGCCGTGCAGCTTGCCGCGCAAAAACCGGTGGCGGCACTGGCGCTGGAAGCACCCTTCACCGCGGCAGCGGACGCCGGCGCCGAGATGTATTGGTGGCTGCCGGTGCGGCTGCTGATGAAGGACCAGTTCCGCTCGCGTGATTTCATCGCGGGCGTGAAGGTGCCGCTCCTCATCCAGCATGGCAGCCGTGACCGGGTGATCCCCGTCACGCAGGGCCAGGCGCTGTTCGCGATGGCGAATGAGCCCAAGGATCTGGTGATCATCCCGGACGCGGGACACGATGTGATCGCCAGTCCGGACGTCTGGGCGCGCGAGGCGGATTTCTTTCTGGCGAGGCTGCGGAGGCCGTAAACGCATCATGCCGTGGCTTGATCGTGGCCGCTGATGCTCAACTGGCCGATCCCAGCCTTTCGCGGCACACGGCAAGCGGTTCTCCGATCGGCCGCTTCCACCAGTTCCTGGCCGAGAAGATTTCGACCTCGATGAAACCCGTGTAGCCCGCTGTCTCCGCCTCGCCGCGGATCTGCGGCACATCGATCACCCCGTCGCCCATCATGCCGCGGTCGTTGAGCACGTCCTCGGTGGGCACCAGCCAGTCACAGACGTGGAAGCCGAAGATGCGGTGCTCCGCCCCCGCTCTCGCGATGGCGGCGCTGCGGCCGGGGTCCCACCAGATGTGATAGACATCGAGACAGACACCGAGCCACGGGTCATCGGCAGCGCCCTCGATGGCGTCACAGATGGCCAGGGCCTCGGAGACCAGCGACAGGCAGGAGCGGTCCGCCGCATAGACCGGGTGCAAGGGCTCGAGCGCGATCCTCACGCCGAGCGATTTGCCATGTTCGAGCAGCAAGGCGGTTCCCTCCGCCACCTGGGCGCGCGCCGCGGCGATATCCTTGGACCCGGCGGGAAGCCCGCCCACCACCATGACGAAGCTCGCCGCCCCAAGCGTCGCGGCATCGGTGATGGCGCGGCGGTTCGCCTCGATATTGGTGAGGAAACCGGCGCGGTCCATGGCCGGGATATAGGTGCTGCGGCAATAGCCCGGCACCTTCAGCCCCGCCTCCCTGATCCGCCGCGCGATGGCGCCCACGTCCTGGCCCTCGACCTCGCGCCGCCACGGCGCGATGCCGCCGAAGCCGGCCCGCGCCACGGCGTCGATCACGTCCGTCAGCGGCGCCTGAAAGCCCAGTGTCGCGGTGTTGATGGCGCAAGCGCCGGGTTGCGCGGCAAGCTCGCGCATCACGCGCCATACATGGCGAGCAGCGTCTTCATCCGCTTCACCGCCAGATCAGGGTCCGACAGCAGCCTTGCCTGATCGGCCAGCTTGAAGACCTCGATGAAGTAAGGCAGCGGCCGCATCGCCTGCGCGCCACCCACCATCACGAAATGATCCTGATGGCCGTTGAGCCAGGCGAGGAACACGATGCCGGTCTTGTAATATTGCGTCGGGGCCCGGAAAATGAGCCGCGACAGCGGCACGGTGGGCTCCATCAATTCGGAGTATTTCTTCATGTCGCCGCGCGCCAGCGCCGCGAGGCCCGCCGAGGCTACGGGCGCGATGGCGTCGAAAATGCCGAGCAGCGCGTCCGAATAGCCCTGCGCGTCGCCGGCGATCAGCGCGGGATAGTTGAAGTCGTCGCCGGTATACATCTTCACAGACTTCGGCAGGCGGCGGCGCATGGTGATCTCCTTGCCGTCGTCAAGGAGCGAGATCTTGATGCCGTCGACCTTTTTCACATTGGCGGCGATGGCGGCGAGGCAGGTCTCCATCGCCGGCGCGAAGTCCGTGCTGCCCCAATAGCCTTTGAGGGCCGGATCGAACATGTCGCCCAGCCAGTGCAGGATCACTGGATGGGCAGCCTCTGAGAGCACGCGCGAATAGACCTTCACATAATCATCGGGCGATTTCGCCACCCGCACCAGCGCGCGGCTGGCCATCAGGATGATGCGCCCATTGAGTTTCTGGATGGCGGCAAGCTGCTCGAGATAGGCTTTCACCACATCGTCGAGGTTGCGGGCGTCCGCCGGGTTCAGCTGGTCGGTGCCGCAGCCGGAATAGATGCGCTGGGCCCGGGGGCCGGCGTCCTTCAGCGAACGGCTAATCAGTTCCAGCGCGCGCGGCCAGTCCAGCCCCATGCCGCGCTGCGATGTGTCCATCGCCTCGGCGATGCCGAAGCCCAGATCGAGCAGGTAGCGGCGGTAGGCGAGGGTGCGGTCCCAGTCCAGCGCCGGCGGTCCGGATGGGTCGGCAGCGGTCCGCGCATCGGCCACCACATGGGCGGCGGCGAAGGCCACGCGGTTGAAGGCGGTGCGGGGCTTGCGGATGGCCAGCGGCTCGGCCCGCAGCCTGTAGGCGCCGTCCGGGAAAGTGATCTTCATTTCTCAGTACCTCACGCTCAAGAGGCCGCCGTCGGCCTGGATGACCTGGCCCGATGTATAGGGAAGAAGGCCCATGGCGAGCGTCGCCGCGATGCGGCCCACTTCGGGTGCCGTTCCGAACCGCTTGATCACCGTGAGACCGCCTTCGATCAGCGCGTCGTATTTCGCTTTCGACGGCGCCGTCATGTCGGTCTCGATGAAGCCGGGCTGGATTTCATAGACGCCGATGCCGTCGTTGGAGAGCCTTGCGGCGAACAGCTTGGTGATCATCGCCGCCCCGGCCTTGGAGATGCAGTATTCGCCGCGCGCGATCGATGGGGCCACGGCATTGGCGGAGGAAATGGTGATAATCGCGCGGTGGCCATCCGCCGCGTGGGCGGTGAGCCGCCGCGCAAAGGCCTGGGTGAGAAAGAAGGTGCCGCGGGTGTTGATCGACTGGCAGCGGTCATAGCTCTCGGGCGAGACGTCGAGCAGGTCGCCACGGCTCAAGACCGACACCCCGGCATTGTTGACCAGCGTGGTGAGCGGCCCCACCTTGGCTTCCGCCTCATCGAGCAGGGCGGCATGGCTTTCGATGCGGCCGATATCGGCGGCAATGGCGGCCGCGCGGCGGCCTCTGGCGGCGATCTCGGCGGCGGTGGCGGTCAGCTCATCCGAGGCAACGACATCCGCCACCGCCACGTCGAAGCCCTGTTCGGCGAGGGCAAGCGCAATGGCCTTGCCGATGCCGCGCCGCCCGCCGGTGACCAGTGCCGCCAGTGTCATTCGTCTTTCTCCAGTCTGGCAAGCGTTTCCGGCGTGCATACCAGCCGGAGAACCGTCTTGATGTTGAAATCGAGCCGGTCGCCCAGCGCCTTGCCGCTCATCAGGTCACGCTCGAACACGATCGAGCCGGTGAAGCGGTTGGTGAGGTAGTAATAGCCGATCGCCGCGATGGTGATGTTGACCTGCACCGCGTCCAGATCGCGGCGGAACACGCCTGCCGCCGCGCCGCGCTCGAGCAGCGCCCGCATGCGGCCGACGAACGGCCTGCTCAGCTCCTTGATGCGCGAGGACAGCTTGATGTGCCGGGCCTTGTGCAGATTCTCGCTGTTGACCAGCGTGATGAATTCGGGATTCGCAAGGTAATAGCCCCAGGTGAAGCGCACCAGCCGCTTCAGCGCCGTCAGCGGATCGTCCTTCTCGATTTCCAGCTTGGCCTCGGCCTCGCGGATGCCGGCATAGGCGTCTTCCAGCGTGATGCGGAACAGCTCTTCCTTGTTGCCGAAATAATGGTAGAGCATGCGCTTGTTGGTGCGGGCCCGCGCCGCGATGTCGTCCACCCGGGCGCCCGACAGCCCGTTCTTCGCGAACTCGGCCTTGGCGGCCTTCAGGATCCGCGCCTTGGTGGCATCGGGATCGCGGGCTTTGAAAGACAGGGCGCGGGGCAAGATTCGACTCTTGAAATAACCAACTGGTTATTTATAAGCGGGACCGAGGCGGCGAAGCAAGAGGCGGCGGGCGGGCGATGTATGACTATGTGATCGTGGGCGGCGGTTCGGCCGGTTGCGTTCTGGCGGCCAGGCTCTCGGAAGTTGAAGCCGCCCGGGTGCTGCTGATCGAGGCGGGCCCGCGCGACACCAACCCCTACATCCACATGCCGGTGGGTTTCTTCAAGATGACTTCGGGCTCGCTGATCTGGGGCTATGAGACGGCGCCGCTGCGCCATGCCAATGGCCGTGTCGCGGTCTATCCGCAGGCTCGCGTGCTGGGCGGCGGCAGTTCGATCAACGCCGAAATCTATACGCGTGGCTGCCCGGAGGATTATGACGGCTGGGCCAGCCAGCATGGTTGCGACGGCTGGAGCTGGCGCGATCTCAAGGGTTACTTCGTGAAGTCAGAAGGCAACACGAGGCTCGGCGGGCCGGAGCATGGCATCGACGGTCCGCTCGGCGTTTCCGACCTGCAGAGCCCCAACCGGGTGTCGCAGGCCTATGTGCAGGGCTGCATGGAATTCGGCATGCCCTACAACGCCGATTTCAATTCCGGCCGCCAGGAAGGTGCGGGCCTCTATCAGACAACAACGCTCAATGGCCGGCGCTGCAGCGCCGCGGTGGGCTATCTGCGCCCCGCCCTGCGGCGGCCCAATCTCGAGCTGCGCACCGGCGTCATGGTGAAGCGCATCGTGGTCGAGAACGGACGTGCCACCGGTGTTGAGATCGTCTCGGCCAAGGGTGTCGAACTGATTGAGGCGGCGAGCGAGGTGATCGTCACGGCCGGTGCCATCGGCTCGCCGAAGCTGCTGATGCTTTCGGGGATCGGGCCCGCCGCGCATCTTCGCGAGGTGGGCGTGCCCGTGGTGCATGATCTTCCCGGGGTGGGTGAGAACTTCCACGATCATTTCTCGACCGACGTCACCTGGGTGCTGAACGGACCCTATTCCTACGACAAATACAAAAAGGCCCACTGGAAACTGTGGGCCGGCCTGCAATACGCCATGTTCCGCTCAGGGCCCGTCGCCTCCAACATCGTCGAGGCCGGGGCCTTCTGGTGGTCGGACCGGTCGGAGAAGACGCCGGACATCCAGTTCCATTTCCTGGCGGGCGCGGGTGTCGATGAAGGGGTGGGCACCGTGCCGGGCGGCAATGGCGCCACCTGCAACTCCTACCATGTGAGGCCGCGCTCGCGTGGTGTGGTCCGGCTGCGCTCGGCGAGGCCCGAGGACGCGCCGCTGATCGACCCCAATTCCTTTGCCGAGCCCTATGACCTCGAGCGCCACATCGACGGCATCAAGATCACCCAGGAGGTGGGCCGCACTCACGCCATGCGGAAATTCATCACTGCCGAGCATTTCCCCGGGCCTTCGGTCAACCCCAGGGCGGAATACGAAGCCTGCGCGCGCTCCAACGC
>DAISVW010000016.1:15522-16557 GCA_036826695.1 Aestuariivirga sp. | reverse complement strand
ACCTGTGACCTCTGCCTTCGGAGGGCAGCACTCTATCCAGCTGAGCTACGGGTGCTTCGCGCTGACAGTTGTCGTATAGCCGATCCAGGGCCGCTTCGGCAATGACCGGCTTGTCAGCGCCGGCTGGCGGGGCCGTCCGGAGGTCAGACAAATGCGGACCCGGTTCCCCGGAGGTGATCCGGGCGTCGGTCTTGCCGTCACCAGGAAGACGCGGCGGATCACCCGGCGGCATGATGAGGTTGCGGGTGAGTGCCCCGGACCGCCGGAAACTGGAGCGGGCGATGGGAATCGAACCCACGACATGCAGCTTGGGAAGCTGCCGTTCTACCACTGAACTACGCCCGCGATGGTTGCGACAATAATCCAGCCTGTCCGCCGCGTAAAGCGGAAGCGCCGAAGACCGCAACATTCACCTCTTGCCCGCCGGAAACAGCAGGGCGAAGCCGAAGCGCGCGCCCCAGCCCTCGGGGCCCGCCTCGTCCGGAGACACCAGCCAGTAGCGCGCGCCGCCGAACACACTCACCGGCAGCTTGCCGACGCGGGTCAGCTTCGAAACCTGGAAATTGACCGGCACCGACCACTGGTCAGCGAGCCACTGGTAGGTCGATTCGGTGTTGAGCGTGAAGGTCCAGGCATCCTTCGTCGTGTAGGCGATGAACGGCTGCACATAGGCCTGGTTGATGACATCGTTGGAAGATGTGTTCTCCAGCGGCCACAGCTGGTGGGCGAGCGCGCCCACCGTCCAGGGGCCGCCCTGCCACACCACGGCGGCGGTGAGGCCGGCGCCCCAGTCCTCGGGCCCCAGCAGATCATCGGAGGCCGGCAGATAGACCATGGGTCCCGCGCCCCACAGGAAGCCGTTCTTCGGCAGGCTGGGCGAGAGGAAGAAGCTCTGCTGGATATTGCCCAGCCCGAACTGTGTTCCGGCCCCGGGGAAGACATCCTCCTGATAGACCACCGGCGCCACGGTGCGGGCGATGACGTTCCAGTCCTCGTTGACCTTGATCGGAAACACCGGCTGGAAATTCACATAGG
>DAISVW010000016.1:0-15512 GCA_036826695.1 Aestuariivirga sp. | reverse complement strand
CTGGAACGGCACGCTGATCAGATCGGCGACCGGATTGGCCAGCTTCTTGGCCAAGTGCTCCGGTTCGGCATCGGCCGCCGCGTGTGCGCCCAGCGCCGCCAGCAGCAGGAGAGGGGTGAACAGGCGTTTCATCGGCGTTGCTCCGGATGTTGCCTCATCGAGACTAGATTTGCGCGGACCCCAGTCAAGGCCGGAAGCCCCGCCATGGCCACGGTCTTCACAGCAGATGCGAGATGCGCCATCGTGGCGCAATCATGGGGGGGTGCCAATGGCCAGACTCTACAAGGGCGGCTGCCTGTGCGGGGCGATCCGCTTCGAGGCGGAAGGGCCGCCGCTCAAGCCGCACAGCTGCTCGTGCAAGATGTGCCAGCGCCATTCCGGCGCACTGGAGTTGCACTGGGTCGAGTTCCCGGCGGAAAAAGTGAAATGGACCGGTCGCGGCGGCAAGCCATCCGTCTGGCGCTCGTCGGATTATTCCAGCCGCAGCTTCTGCAAGGCCTGCGGCTCCACCCTGGGGGCGATCGATGACAAGCCGGTGGTGGCGCTGGTGCTGGGCAGTTTCGATTCATGCAACCGGCGCGAACTGGCGCCGCTGTTCCATTCCTTTGCCGGCAAGCGGCCAGCTTGGTTAAAGGGCTAGCGTCATGATGGCACCCAGGTCTCTACGTTTTGCAGGACAGCAACCATGACGAATCGCCCGGCTCTTGTTCGCACCCTCGCGCCAGACGTGTTTCTCGATTGGTATTGGCTCAAGTCCGAGCTGGCGAAGTTCTGCCGCGCCGAAAAGCTGCCAGCTCACGGCAGCAAGGCGGAACTCACCCAGCGGATTGCCGCCTATCTCGAAACCGGAAAGAGAGTGGAAGCAAGGCCCCCATCGCGGCCCGTAAGGAATATGCCCGCCAGCTTCACGCTTGAAACCGTGATCGGGCCGGGATGGCGATGCAGCGGAGACTTGCGCCGTTTCCTGCAGCAGCATCTGGGCGCCGGTTTCCGGTTTGACGCGGTAATGCGGGATTATGTCTTGCGCCGCCCGGGGTCAACCCTGGCTCAGGCGATTGCCGCCTCCGAAACGGCAAGGGCCAGCCCCGGCGCATCGGATATTCTGCCGCAATTCGAATTCAATCGCTTCACGCGGAGCTACCGTGAGGCGCACCCATCGGCAAGCCGCGAGGATGTCGTCAGGGCCTGGAAAGCCCACCGCGGCAAGCCCAGAAGCAGCCGCGAGAGCTAGAGCGGCAGATGGTCGACTGAACACCCCCGCCCTGGTCCTTTCCTGCAAAGCGGGAGAAGACGCTGAAGCCGTGACGGGCAGAACCGTGACTTGACGTGACCGCGCGAGGCGCTCGAGGACAGGCCTCCACTCAATCCGCCCCCGCCGTTCCGCTCACCGCCGTGACGGATCGAATTCCCGGAAGTGCTTGGACAGCTTCAGCCCCTGTTTCTGGTAGTTGGAGCCGATGCCCTGGCCATAGACGCGCTCCGGCGCCTCGGTCAGCGGCTCATAGACCAGCCTTCCGATAATCTGCCCGTCCTCGAGGATGAACGGCACCTCGTGGCTTCTCACCTCCAGCACGGCGCGCGCCCCTTCGCCATGGCCGGCGCTATGCCCGAAGCCTGGGTCGAAGAAGCCCGCGTAATGCACCCGGAACTCGCCCACCAGCGGGTTGAAGGGCACCATCTCGGCGGCATAGGCGGGCGGCACCCGCACGGCTTCTTTCGAGGCGAGGATGTAGAACTGGCCGGGGTCCAGCACCAGCGAGCCGCGCTGCCAGATCGGCTCCCAGTAATCGAGCACGTCGAGCGCCGCCTTGCGGTCGACGTCGATCAGCCCGGCGTGGCGCTTGGCGCGGAAGCCGACCGGCCCCGCCTCGGCGAGCGTCGAGAGATCGACGGACAGCGCCAGGCCATTGTCGATGTGGGCCTCGCCCGAGGCGAGCAGCCCTTCCTTCGCGTGCAACTCGCGGATCAGCGCGTCGGAGGCCAGCGGCGGGCCCTGCCGGAAGCGGATCTGCGACAGCCGCGAGCCCTCGCGCACCAGCACCGGAAAGGTGCGCGGCGAAATCTCGGCATAGAGCGGGCCGTGATAGGCCTCCGGCACGGTGTCGAATTCCTGCGCGTGATCGGCGATCACCCGGGTGAAGATGTCGAGCCGCCCGGTCGAGCTCTTCGGGTTGGCGGTGGCGGCCACGCCTTTCGGCAGCGCCAGTTGTTCGAGCAGAGGCACGATATAGACGCAGCCCGTCTCCAGCACCGCGCCTCCCGCCAGCGCCACCCGGTGCAGCGCCAGTTCCTTGACGCGCGCCGCCACCGTGGCGCGCTTGCCCGGCAGGAACGAGGCCCTGACCCGGTAGGCCCAGGGCCCCAGCCGCAAATCGAGGCTCGCCGGCTGGATCTGGTCGGCGTCGGCGGGCCGCGCCAGGCGGATCAGCCCGGACTCGCAATAGGCGGCGATTACCCTGGCGGGCAGAATGCCGTTCGGCGCGGAAGCGGTGCTCATGCCGGACACATGGCGGAAAGCCCGCGGCCTTGGCAAGCTTCGCTGTGGAAAACCCCGCCGGATCGGGTAAGCTGTAAGAATGTATGAGCGCATGACCCGCGGCGTGAAGGTGATCGTCCAGCCCCAATATCTCGACGGCCAGTCGCAGCCGGAGGAGGGTCATTATGTCTGGGCCTACACCATCACCATCGAGAATCACGGCCGCGATACGCTGACGCTGCGCACCCGTTACTGGAAGATCACCGACGCCAACGGCCATGTGCAGGAGGTGCGCGGCGCGGGCGTGGTCGGCGAACAGCCGACACTCAAACCCGGCGACAGCTACCGCTACACGTCGGGCTGCCCGCTCAAGACCTCGTCGGGCTTCATGGTGGGCGCCTATCAGATGCAACTCGCCTCCGGCGAATTCGTCAATGTCGACATCCCCGCCTTCTCGCTCGACAGCCCACACGAGAAACACCCCATCAACTGAGGTTCCATGACCGGACGCACCTATTCCGCCGAGGAGATGCTGGCGCGGCTCATCGCCTTCGACACCACGAGCCGCGACGGCAACCTGCCGCTCATCGCCTTCGTCGAGGAGTATCTCGACGGCTGGGGCGTGCCGCATTTCCGCGTCGATTACGAGGCCAACAAGAAGACCAACCTGTTCGCCACGATAGGCCCCGCCATCGCCGGCGGCGTGGTGCTGTCGGGCCACACCGACGTGGTGCCGGTCGACGGCCAGCCCTGGACCAGCGATCCCTTCACGCTCGTCCAGCGCGGCGAGCGGCTGTTCGGCCGCGGCACCTGCGACATGAAGGGCTTTCTCGCCATCTGCCTCGCCGAGGTGCCGAACTTCCTCGGGGCGGGGCTGAAGCGGCCCATTCACCTGGCGCTGTCCTGCGATGAGGAGGTGGGCTGCAAGGGCGTGCGCCCGCTGGTCGCCCATATCCGTGACCGGCTGCCGAAGCCCGGCGCGGTGATCGTCGGCGAGCCCACCTCGATGAAGGTGGTCAACGCCCACAAGAGCGCCGTCACCTTCGCCACCGAGGTCACCGGCCACGAGGCGCATTCGAGCCTCACCCACCACGGCGTCAACGCCATTCTGGTGGCGGGCGAGCTGCTCGCCGAAATTTCCCGCATCCGCGAGGATCTGATCGCCGCGGGCGACCCCACCCGGCGCTTCGATCCGCCCTATTCCACCGTGCATGTGGGCGTCATCGAGGGCGGCACCGCCAAGAACATCATTCCGCGCCGCTGCGCCTTCCAGTGGGAGACGCGGCTGTTGCCCACGGCCGATCCCCAGTATGTGCCCGAGCGCTTCAAGGCCTTTGCGCAAGGCCTCGAACCAGCCATGCGGGCGGTGGCGCCGGACACCGGCATCGCCACCGAAGCCGTCAACACGGTGCCGGGCCTGGCGCCGGAAAAGGAGTCGCCAGCCGAGGTCCTGGCGCTTCATCTGGCGGGGGCCAATTCCACCCACGCGGTGAGCTATTGCACCGCAGACCGGCATTCCGGCGGTGAGCAGCGGGCCGGGCTCGATCGAACAGGCGCACAAGCCCGATGAATTCATCGACATATCCGAGCTGCGCAAATGCGAGGCCTTCATGGCGAGGCTCGTCCGGCAGATGGTCTAGGCCTTTCAACATTTGAACGTATCTAGCAGGTCTAGGAATTAAAGTCAAGGACAAAATTCCTTTCTCTGTTGTGGTTTCGATGGGATTTCGTCCAGCCCTGTCATGCGCTAGGGTGAAGTCCTTTCAGGAGGTTCGCATGACCGGAAGACTGCAAGGCAAAGTGGCCCTCGTGATCGGCGCGGCGCGTGGCATCGGCGAGGGGATCGCCGAACGCTTCACCGAGGAAGGCGCCCGCGTGGTGATCGCCGACACGGAAGCAGAGGCCGGCCGCGCCACGGCGGCACGGCTCAAGGGACTGTTCGTCGAAACCGACATCTCGCGGCAGGACCATGCGGAGCGGGCGGTGCAGACGGCGCTCGAGGGCTTCGGCGGCCTCGACATTCTGGTCCAGAATGCCGGCATCTATCCCTGGACACTGATCGAGAACATCTCGCCCGAGGAATGGGACAGGGTTCTGGCGGTGAACCTCAGGGGCACCTTCCTCGCCGCCCGCGCCGCGCTGCCGCACATGAAGGCCAAGGCCTATGGCCGCATGGTGTTCACCTCCTCGATCACCGGCCCCCGGGTGACCAGCCCCGGTCATGGCCATTATTCGGCGAGCAAGGCGGGCATCAACGGCTTCATCAAGGCGGCGGCGCTGGAGTTCTCGGGTTACGGAATCACGGTGAACGGCATTGAACCCGGCAACATCATGACGGCGGGCATGAAGGCGCAGCGCTCGGAGGCCTTCATCAGGTCGATGGAGGCGGCGATCCCGCTGAGCCGGCTCGGCACGCCGCGCGACATCGCCAACTGCGCGCTGTTCCTCGCTTCCGACGAGGCCTCCTACATCACCGGCGCCACCATCGTGGTCGACGGCGGCCAGACCCTGCCGGAGGGGGCGGACTTCCGCATCAACCCCAGTTCGGTTTGACTTCAAGCCGCAAGCCGGTAAATACGCCCCGAAATCCAGGATAGCTCAAGGCACTGATCCCGATGGCCAAGCCGCGCACGCTCTATGACAAGATCTGGGACGACCACCTCGTGCATGAGGCGGAGGATGGCACAGCACTCCTCGACATCGACCGTCACCTGGTCCAGGAGGCTACGAGCCCGCAGGCCTTCGAAGGCCTGCGCATGACCGGCCGCAAGGTCCGCCACCCGGAGCGCACCCTGGCGGTCGTCGACCACAATGTGCCCACCACCGACCGCTCGCACGGCATCGCCGAGGAGGAAAGCCGGGTGCAGGTGGAGACGCTGGCGAAAAACGCCGCTGAATTCGGAATCAAGTATTTCAACGAGCTCGACAAGCGCCAGGGCATCGTCCACGTGGTGGGCCCCGAGCAGGGCTTCACGCTGCCCGGCATGACGATCGTCTGCGGCGACAGCCACACCTCCACCCACGGCGCCTTCGGGGCGCTGGCGCACGGCATCGGCACCTCGGAAGTTGAGCATGTGCTCGCCACCCAGACGCTGATCCAGAAGAAGGCGAAGAACATGCTGGTCCAGGTCGACGGCAAGCTGCCGCGGCACGCGACGGCGAAGGACATCATCCTCGCCATCATCGGCCAGATCGGCACGGCGGGCGGCACCGGATCGGTGATCGAATTCGCCGGCGAGGCGATCCGCGGCCTCTCCATGGAAGGCCGCATGACGGTCTGCAACATGACGATCGAGGGCGGCGCCCGCGCCGGCATGATCGCGCCTGACGCCAAGGCCTTCGACTATCTGAAGGGCAAGCCGATGGCGCCATCCGGCGAAGCCTGGGACAAGGCGCGTCGCTACTGGGATACGCTGGTGACCGACGAGGGCGCGCATTTCGACCGCGTCATCACACTCGATGCCGCCAACCTGCCACCGATCGTCTCCTGGGGAACGAGCCCCGAGGACGTGGTGTCGATCGAGGGCGTGGTGCCCAATCCCGATGACATCGCCGATGAAGGCAAGCGCCAGTCCAAGTGGCGGGCGCTGGATTACATGGGCCTCAAGCCCGGCACCCGGATGACCGACATCGAACTCGACGTCGTCTGGATCGGCTCCTGCACCAATGGCCGCATCGAGGATCTGCGCAGCGTGGCGAAGGTCGTCGAGGGCAAGAAGATTTCCGGCCGCCTCGCCTATGCGATGATCGTGCCGGGATCGGGGCTGGTGAAGCAGCAGGCCGAGGCCGAGGGGCTGGACCGGATCTTCAAGGCGGCCGGCTTCGAATGGCGCGAGCCCGGCTGCTCCATGTGCCTCGGCATGAATCCCGATCAGCTGAAGCCGGGCCAGCGCTGCGCCTCCACCTCGAACCGCAAGTTCGAGGGCCGTCAGGGCTACAAGGGCCGCACCCACCTGCTGTCGCCGGAAATGGCCGCGGCGGCGGCGCTGGCCGGGCGCTTCGTCGATGTCCGCAAGGATGGCTGAGGCCGGTCTCCGGGCAGGAGGTTGGCGCTTGCTCAATCTTCCGTTAAACGTTATGTCACCTTTGTGTCTTATAGGCGAGTCGGCTGGGGCGGCCGCCGCCGGTCATGGCTTTGTGGGGGTTCCGAAGTGGGAAGTTCAGTTCAGGCGGATGCGCAGTTTCTGCGCCGCATTTTCTTTGGCCTCGTGCTTCTGACGCTGGCGACCGGCGTGATGGCGGTTCTGGCGACAGGCCAGGCGATGACCGAGTTGACCGGTTCCTGCAGTTCATCCTGCGACTGATTCCAGGCACTCATGGCGGAGCACCGGCTGGCCGGGCTTTCCGCCCCTTCGATCAGCGATATCGACGAACTCGCGGCCGCCGCCTTCGCGGAACTGCCGGAGGATTTCCGCGCCATGTGCGGAGAAGTGATCATCAAGGTCGCTGATTTTCCGTCCGAGGACGTCCTGAAGGATATGGCGGCGGGACCTTTTGACCTCTTGGGACTGTTCCAGGGCGTCGGCCTGGCGCAGGATGCCGCCGTGCCGGAAACCGGGCGCCTGCCCAATATGGTGTTTCTCTACCGGCGCGCCATTCTCGACTACTGGGCCGAGCACGAGGAGACGCTGGGAGCGGTCGTCACCCATGTGCTGGTGCATGAAATCGGCCATCACTTCGGCCTCTCCGACGAGGACATGTACGCGATCGAAGACCGCGCCGGCTGATCTTGCCGGCTGTTGCAGCGGCTCCACCTTGGCTCTATAGGAGCCGCACATGACCACGCTCTTCATCGACGGCGAAGCCGGCACCACCGGCCTGCAGATCCGCGACCGGCTGAAGCACCGGGCGGACGTGACGCTGCTGTCGATCGCGCCCGAGCGCCGCAAGGACCCCGCGGCGCGGCGCGAACTCCTGAACTCCGCTGATGTCGCGATTCTGTGCCTGCCGGATGACGCGGCGAAGGAGGCCGTGGCGATGATCGCTGCGGGCGCGCGGACCAGGGTGCTCGACGCCTCGACCGCCTTCCGCACCGCGCCGGGCTGGGTCTATGGCATGCCCGAGCTATCGAAGGAACACCGGGCGCGCATCGCCGGTGCCTCTCGCGTCGCCAACCCCGGCTGCTATCCGCAGGGACTCATCGCCTTGATCCGCCCACTGATCAATGCCGGTCTTCTGTCGACCGCCTTCCCGGCGAACTACAACGCGGTGTCGGGCTATTCGGGCGGCGGCAAGAAGATGATCGAGGATTATGAGGCGAAGGGCCGCGCCGCCATTCCCTATCATCCTTACGGGCTCACCTTCGCGCACAAGCATCTGCCTGAAATGCAGGTCTATGGCGGGCTTGCAGCACCGCCGCTGTTCCAGCCCGCGGTGGGCAATTACGCGCAGGGCATGATGGGCGCGGTGCCGCTGTTCAGGGAGTTCTTCACCCGCCGGGTCACCGGCCGCGACATCCATGACTGTCTCGTGGCCGCCTATGACCGCGAGCCGTTCATTTCGGTGGCGCCCTATGAGGCGGTGGAGCGCAGCCCGGCGGTGAGCCCCGAGGCGCTCAACAATACCAACCGCATGCGCCTTCACGTCTTCGCCAATGACGCCGGCGGCCAGATGCTGCTGATGGCCATCTACGACAATCTGGGCAAGGGCGCGTCCGGCGCTGCCGTGCAGAATCTCAATCTCATGATCGGGGCAGCGGAAACGCTCGGAACCGATCTCCCCGAAGCCGCCTGAGGACAGGACCATGCAGAAATTCGAAACGCTCACCGGTGTCGCGGCACCGCTCAACATCGTCAATGTCGATACCGACATGATCATCCCGAAGCAGTTCCTGAAGACGATCAAGCGCACCGGGCTCGGCAAATCGCTGTTCTTCGAGATGCGCTACACCCAGGAGGGCAAGGAAATAGATGTTTTCGTGCTGAACCAGCCCGCCTACCGCAAGGCCGAGATCCTGGTGGCGGGCGATAATTTCGGCTGCGGCTCCTCGCGCGAGCACGCGCCCTGGGCGCTGCTCGATTTCGGCATCCGCTGCGTGATCTCCACGAGCTTCGCCGACATCTTCTACAACAACTGCTTCAAGAACGGCATTCTGCCGATCAAGGTGACGCCGGAAGAACTGAAGAAGCTGATGGATGACGCCGGCCGCGGGTCCAATGCCAAGCTTACAATTGATCTGCCGCGCCAGGAAATCCGCGGGCCCGACGGCGGCGTGATCCGCTTTGACATCGACCCGTTCCGCAAGCATTGCCTGCTCAATGGGCTCGACGACATCGGCCTGACGCTGGAGAAATCGGCGGCGATCGACGCTTTCGAGAAGAAACAGTCCGCCAGCCAGCCCTGGCTCTGACCTCCTCCTCCGCGCCCGTGGAGCCCATTCTCACCACAGTCCTGCCGGTCTTCGGCATGATCGTGCTGGGCTACGGCTTCGCCAAGGCCCGCATCTTCGATGCGGCGGCGGGGCGCGGCATCACGCTGTTCGTGTTCAACGTCGCGATCCCGGCGCTGCTGTTCAAGACGGTGGCCACCATGGGCCCGCAGCAGGGTGCGCCATGGGCGTTGTGGCTCGCTTTCTTCGGCGGCCTGGCCATGACCTGGGTGGCCGCGGCTCTGATGTCGCGCGCCGTGCCCTCGCTCGATGTCTCGGGCGGGGCGGCGGCCTCCATGGCGGCGGGCTTCGGCAACCTCGCTCTGCTCGGAACGCCGCTGGCGCTTGCCCATTTCGGCCAGCAGGTGGCGATTCCGCTCGGCATGATCCTGTCGATCCATGCGCCGATCTTGTGGTTCACCGCCATGCTGCACCGGGCGCTGTTCCAGGGTGCTGACAGCTTCTCGCTTGGCCGCACGGCGAAGGACCTGTTCCGCAACCTCGCCACCAATGCCATCGTGCTGGGGCTTCTGGCGGGGAGCCTGTGGCGCCTTGCCGGGCTTGGCTTGCATCCGGTGGCCGGCAGCATGCTGGAGATGCTCGCCGATGCCTCGGTTCCCACCGCACTGTTCGCGCTCGGCGTGTCGCTCGCCGGCTATTCGCTGAAAGGCTCATGGAGCGGCATGTTCACGCTGATCGCCCTCAAGATGGTGCTGATGCCCATCCTGGTGTTCCTGATGGTGCGCTATGTGGTGTCGCTCCCGCCTTTATGGGCGCAGGTGGCCGTGCTGTTCGCGGCCATGCCGACAGGGGCCAATGCCTTCGTGTTTTCGCAGCGGAACGAGGAGGCAGTAGCCGCCGTCTCCGGCGCCATCACGCTGGGCACGGCGCTGGCGGCGCTCAGCGCCTCGGTGCTGCTCTATCTGATGGATGCTGGAATGATATAGCCGCTCAGGCTTGATTTTGTGGCGGAACAAGTCCATTTTCCGCCGCTCTTTTCGCGTTTCCCCCAACAGGAGCCACATGGCCAAGGAAGAACTGCTCGAATTCGAAGGCACCGTGACTGAACTTCTGCCCAACGCCACGTTCCGCGTGAAGCTGGACAACAATCATGAGATCATCGCCCATACCGCCGGCAAGATGCGCAAGAACCGCATCCGCGTCCTGGCGGGCGACCGCGTTATGGTCGAGATGACGCCCTATGATCTTACGAAGGGCCGCATCAATTACCGATTCAAGTAACAAAGCGGGTGCGGCAGCACCCGCGAAGCTTGTGCTGGCCAGCGCCTCGCCGCGCCGGCTGCAATTGCTGGAGCGCGTCGGGCTTCGCCCTGATCTGCTCAATCCGCCCGACATTGATGAGACGCCACACAAGCGCGAGACCCCGCGCGCCCTGTCGGTCAGGCTGGCCCGCGCCAAGGCGGACCGGGCCCGTGAGATGCCGCTGGTGCAGGCGCTGGGCCCCAATGCCTTCATTCTGGCCGCCGATACGGTCGTCGGGCTGGGCCGCCGCATCCTGCCCAAGGCCGATACCGAGGATCAGGCCCGTGATTGCCTGTCGCTGCTGTCGGGCCGGTCGCACTGGGTCTATTCCTCGGTCTGCCTGATCGCCCCCGGCAACCGGGTGTCGCGGCGCTGCGTTGAAACCAAGGTCAGGTTCAAGCGGCTGTCGCGCGAGGACGTCGACAGCTATGTCTCGAGCGGCGAGTGGCGGGGCAAGGCAGGGGGCTACGCCATCCAGGGCCGTGCCGAAGCCTTCGTGCGCTGGCTTTCGGGTTCGCACTCGGCGGTCGTCGGCCTGCCGCTTTACGAAACCTTGCATCTGCTCGAAGGAGCCGGCTATCCGGTGTTCCACAACGTGATTTCGGCGCCGGGCGCGGGCCTCTGACATGTCCGACCCGGTCAGGCTGCGGCCGAAACGCCCGTGCCCCATCTGCGGCAAGCCCTCGCAGCAGAAATTCCATCCCTTCTGCACCGCGCGCTGTGCCCAGGTCGATCTCAACCGCTGGCTCGGCGGCCATTATGCCATTCCAGCGGAGACCGGCGACAGCCCGTCCGACCCGCAAGAGGCCGAGTGATCGCTCCGGACCGTCACCCGCGAACCTCAATAATTTCAGTATCTTAGATAATTTCCTACACGGCTGGCCGGCTGGACCGTGGCCAGTTCGCGGAGCCTGACGTCAATTTGGCTTGATTATAAACGTTTTCGTTGTATATTGAATTTCAACGTCACGATAACTGGAATGGTGCGATGAGACCAACCCTGATGGATGTGGCCAAGCTGGCAGGTGTTTCCGTGGCAACGGCTTCACGGGCCCTGAGCAACCCGGACCTGGTGGCCGACAGCACGCGGCGCGCCGTTCGCGATGCCGCCAGTTCCTGCGGCTACAAGATCAATCTTGTGGCCAGGTCATTGCGCATTCAGCGGACCGATACGATCATGGTTCTGGCCCCGAACATCGACGATTCCTTTTTTCCCACGATCCTTGCCAGCATCGAGGAGACGGCGCTTGGGCTGGGCTATGCGGTGATGGTGGGGTTCACCGGCGGAAATGAAAAACACGGAGCTGCCTATGGCGAACTGCTGTTCAACGGCCGGGTCGATGGCATGCTCGTCATGGACGGTGGCACCGGCGTTGACCGTTTCAGCGGTCCCAAGCCCGAACTGCCCGTGGTGCAGTTGTTCGACCGAATTTATGGACCCGCCGTTCCGATCGTCCGGGTGGACGATCTCCAGGTCGCGGACCTGGCGGTCAGCCACCTTGCCGGCAATGGCCACCGCCGGATCGCCCATATCGCAGGGCCGGCGGCTGCCTGGCACATGACGGAACGCCGGCGCGGCTTCATGGAGGCGATGGACCGGCTCGGCCTGGCCGCCGACGAGGGCCTGATCGTGACCTGCGACGGCACCTGGGAAGGCGCTTCGACGGCGATGGCCCAGCTGCTGGCCAACCCGCAACCGCCAACCGCCGTCTTCTGCGCCGACGATGCGATGGCCTGCGCCGCCCTCGCCGTGTGCCGTGAGCATGGCCTCGCCGTGCCGCGCGACATGGGCCTCATCGGCGTCAACGGCACGTCCGACGCCGAGAGGTCATTCCCCGCCCTGCCGACGGTTCACGTTCCGCGCAGCGAGATCGGGGCGCGCGCCACCGACATGCTGATCGGGCTGATCCGCGGGCATCATGGCTACCAGACCGATGCCGTGCTGCCGGTGGAGTTGCTGTCGCGTGGCGCCCCGGTATCGAAGCAGGCTGCTGCCGCCGCCTGACCGGCGTCACTTCTCGTAATACTGCGCCACCAGCCGGTCGAGCAGGCGGACACCCCAGCCCGTGCCCCAGCTCTGGTTGATGGCATTGCGCGGGGTATCGGAAGCCGTGCCGGCGACATCGAGATGCGCCCAGGGCACATTGTTGACGAAGCGCTGCAGGAACTGTGCCGCGGTGATCGAACCGGCGTTGCGCCCGCCGATGTTCTTCACGTCCGCCACCTCATGGTCGATCAGCTTGTCGTATTCGGGCGCCAGCGGCATGCGCCAGACCTTCTCACCGGTGGCGTAGCCGGCCTCCGAGAGGCGCTGCGCAAGTTCGTCGTTGTTCGAGAAGAGCCCGGCATGCTCCTTGCCCAGCGCCACGAGAATGGCGCCCGTCAGCGTCGCGAGATCGATCATGAACCGCGGCTTGAAGCGCTTCTGGATGTACCACAGCACATCGGCCAGCACGAGCCGGCCCTCGGCGTCGGTGTTCAGCACGGCAATGGTCTGGCCGGACATCGAGGTCACGACGTCACCCGGGCGCTGGGCCTTGCCGTCCGGCATGTTCTCGACAAGGCCGATGGCGCCGACCACATTGACCTTGGCCTTGCGCCTGGCCAGCGCCAGCATCAGGCCCGCCACGCTGGCGGCCCCGCCCATGTCGCCCTTCATGTCTTCCATGCCCTGGGCCGGCTTGATGGAGATCCCGCCTGTATCGAAGGTCACGCCCTTGCCGATGAAGGCGAGCGGAGCTTCTCCCGCCTTGCCGCCGTTCCATTCCATGATGACCAGGCGCGCCTCGTGCGCCGAACCCTGCGCCACGCCGAGCAGGGCGTTCATGCCGAGTTTCCGCATGCGCTCCGGCGTCATCACCGTGAGCCTGACGCCGAGCTTGGTCAGCGTCTTCATCCGCTCGGCGAAGGCCGCCGGGTAAAGAACATTCGACGGCTCGTTGACAAGGTCGCGCGCCAGGTGAACGCCCTCGGCCACCGCATCCCGGGCCAGATACCTCTTGCGGGCGCCCTCCGCATCGGCGGTGAGGATCGCAGCGGTCTTCAGAAGCTTGGCCTCGGGCTGCTTTGACTTGTAGCGGTTGAAGGCATAGGCCCTGAGCCGCATGCCCGATGCAATCAGCGAAGCGGCTTCGGCCGGTGGCAGGCCCGCCATCGCGGTATCGGCGGCGATGGTGGCGGACTGCGCCTTGAGCGATTGCAAGGTGCCGGCCAGCGCACCGCCCAGCATCTCGATGTCCAGCGGACGCAGAGCCGTGGCCGATCCGAGTCCGAAAAGCACCACCCGATCCAAGCCGCCCCCCGGCGCCACGACGTCGAGGCTGCTGTCGCGCCGACCTGCGAAGCCCGCAGCCGCCATGGCGCGCTTGATCTGGCCGCCGCAGCGCTTGTCGGCCTCGGCCGCCACTCCGGTGAGGTTGCCAGACTCCGGGATCAGCAGCATGAGGACGCCGGAACGCGGAACTGCGGGAGCGGAAAATGAGATTTTCATGGGAGGCCTGCGGTTATTGATCGGGTAGCTGTAGCGGTTTTCCGGAGCTTTGGGAATTGGCCGGGTTTCAACCGCTGGTTAACCAGATTTCGATGCTTCCCATCAGAGGCCGCAATGACCAAGCATTGTGCGCGAGGGGTCTTCACGGCTTGCAGCAAAGCCGTTAAGAACCGGGTAAGAAACAGCCAGAGGGGATGAGTGCAACCTCGACGTGCTTATCGATGGGCATTCGGGTTGACCTGGAGACATATCTGTCTTCTCGGAATGCTGACGGCTGTCGCATCGGCGCCGCCATTGACCGGGGTTCAGGCCGGCATCGAGGATCAGCCGTCCTTCGTGCCGCCGGAGACCGAAGCTCCGGCGAAAGGCGCACGGGTCGACGTCATCGCCGACCGCCTGACCTATGACGATAAGGCCAAGCTGGCGGTCGCCACGGGAACAGTGGTGCTGACCTACGGACCCTACACGCTGACTGCCAGCAAGGTGGTCTATGACATGGCCACGCGCACCCTGAAGGCCAACGGATCAATCGTGCTGCGGGAGCCCAATGGCAACGTGCTCGAAGCCGACAGCGCCGAACTCAAGGACACCTTCCGGGAGGGTTTCGCCAACTACGTGAGAGCGCTGCTCACCAACAACGTGACCATCTCGGCGCAATATGCCCGCCGTTATGAAAACGGCATCACCATCTACGAGCTGGCGAGCTACACTGCCTGCAAGACCTGCGTTTCCGAGGATGGCGTTCCGGTCTGGCAGATCGCCGCCCGCGAAGCCAGGCACGATGAGAAGAAGAAGACCATCTATTACCGCGACGCCACGCTGAAGTTCGGCAAAGTTCCCGTCTTCTGGACGCCCTACTTCGCCTATCCGGATCCCACGGTGACGCGGCGCACGGGCTTTTTGATTCCGTCCTTCAAGACCGGCGATTTCGGATTCGGCGTCGTGACGCCATTCTTCTGGGCCGCGAGGCCTGACATGGACATGACGTTTGCACCGATGTTGACGACGAAGCGCGGCGTGCTGGCCGATCTCGAATTCCGCCACCGCCTGGCGTCCGGCATGTATTCGATCCGCGGCTACGGCATCCACGAAACCGAAGTCAGCGAAAACAACCCGACCCAGGATCCATGGCGTGGCGGCGCCCGCACCCAGGGAGAGTTCCGGATCAACGAAGACTGGACCTGGGGCTGGGACGGCACTGTCGTCAGCGACAAGGACTTCCTGTCGGCCTACGGTCTCGATACGCGCAACATGATCGCCGACTACGTGCAGGCGACAGGACTCTCCGACCGCAACTACACGAAGGCGCAGATCATCGGCTGGCAGAGCCTGGTCGATGGCGAGAACCAGGCCGACATGCCCGTGGCCACGCCGTTCGTTGTCGGTGACTACGTGTTCGGCAGCGAAGTCCTCGGTGGTGAACTCTCGTTCGGCTTCAACGCCTATTCGCTGCAGCGCGAGCGCCCGATCGACCAGCCGTGGGAGGGCGTTGTCGTGGGCAGCGACCAGGCGCATGTGACCGGCTATGCCGAGTGGAAGCGGCGGATAATCTCGGACTCGGGCATTCTCGTCACCCCGTTTGCCAGTGTCCGCGCGGATGCCTTCTACGCAGACAACGTGCCGGATGCGAACAGCGACCAGGAGGCGGAATTCTACGCTGCGCCGACCGCCGGTCTCGATGTCCGCATGCCCTTCGTGAACACGCTGGGCCCGCTGCAAAGTGTTCTGACGCCAGTGGCGCAGATCATCGCCTCGCCTTCCGAGCCCAATCTGCGGAACACCGGCAATGAAGATGCCATCACCATCAATTTCGACACCACCAACCTGGTCCTCAGCGACCGCTTCACGGGATATGACCGCTGGGAAGGCGGTGTCCGTGCGAACGTCGGGCTGATCTACACGCTGATGGGACCGAA
>DAISVW010000015.1:12223-16667 GCA_036826695.1 Aestuariivirga sp. | reverse complement strand
CCGTGCAGACCAATGCCGACGGCCGTGCCGATGGGCCGATCCTCGAAGGGGCCGGGTTCACGGCCGGACGTTATGACCTCAGGTTCCATGCCGGCGACTATCTGCGGAGGCGCGGCGCCGATCTGCCAGAGCCTGCGTTTCTCGACGTCATTCCCATCGCCTTCGGAATCGCCGACCCGGCCGCGCATTATCACGTGCCACTGCTGCTTTCGCCCTATGGCTATTCGACCTATCGCGGGAGCTGACCCGGCATGACGGCCCGCAACACCATCCGCTTTCTGCGCCGCGGCGCCATCGTCGAACTCGGCGATGTGCCGCCGATGCGCACGGTTCTCGATTACCTGCGCCTCGAGGAGCGGGCGCGCGGCACCAAGGAAGGCTGCAACGAGGGCGACTGCGGCGCCTGCACCGTGGCGCTGGGCAGCCTGCGTGGCGGCAGGCTGGTCTATGAGCCGGTCAATGCCTGCATCCTGCTTGTGGGCCAGCTCGACGGCAAGGAGCTGGTGAGCGTCGATGATCTGTCCACGGACGGCGAGCTGCACCCGGTGCAGCAGGCGATGGCGGAGAGCCACGGCTCGCAGTGCGGCTTCTGCACGCCGGGCTTCATCATGTCGCTGTTCACGCTGCATCATGAGGGGCGAGCCCCCACCCGCCAGGAGATCGTCACCCATCTCGCCGGCAATCTCTGCCGCTGCACCGGCTACCGGCCGATCATCGATGCGGCCCGCGCCAGTTGCACGGGCTCCGCCGCCGACCGCTGGGCCAGGGAGGCCGCCGCCACGGCGCTGAAGCTTGCCGGACTCGACGATGGCAAGGATGTGTTCGTGGGCACGCCGGAGCGCTTCATCGCGCGGCCGGCGCGTGCCGCCACGCTGGCCAGGCTCGCGGCCGAATACCCGGACGCCACCATCGTGTCGGGCGCCACCGATGTGGGGCTGTGGATCACCAAGCAGCTGCGCCAGCTTCCGAGGATCATTCTCGCCGGCGGGGTCAAGGCGCTGCATGAGGTTGTGGAGAAGCGCGGCCATGTTTCGATCGGCGCCGCCGCCACCTATGCCGGGGCGGCGCCGGCGCTGGCCAGGATCGACGCCGACATCGGCGAGGTGATGCGCCGGCTCGGATCGGCGCAGGTCAGGGCTTCGGGAACGGTCGGCGGCAACATCGCCAATGGCTCGCCCATCGGCGACATGCCGCCGATGCTGATTGCGCTCGGCGCCACTCTAACCCTCCGCCACGGCAGCACCGAGCGCACCCTGCCGCTCGAGGATTTCTTCATCGCCTATGGCAAGCAGGACCGCAAGCCCGGCGAACTCGTGTGGCGGATCGACGTGCCGAAGCGCAAGCCAAACGCGGCCTTCCGCGCCTACAAGATTTCGAAACGCTTCGACCAGGATATTTCCGCCGTGATGGCGGCCTTCAGCCTCACGCTCGACGGGCGGAAAGTTGCGGCGGCGCGGATCGCGTTTGGCGGCATGGCGGCGACGCCCAAACGCGCACTGGCGGCCGAAACCGCGCTGCGCGGCGCCTCGCTCGCCGACGCGGCCAGCTGGCAGCCGGCGCTCACGGCGCTGGCCGGTGACTTCCAGCCGATCTCAGACATGCGGGCGTCCGCATCCTACCGGATGGAAGTGGCGCGGGGGCTGCTGCGCAAGGCGCTCATGGAAATTGCGGGCGATGCCGCCACCCGGGTGACCGGCGAACGCGAGGCGGTGGCGTGATGGCAGCGGACCGCCGCAACATGGCGACGCGCACCGTCGGCAAGGCGCTGGCCCATGACAGCGCCGCGCTGCATGTGCAGGGCTCAGCCCTCTATGTTGACGACATCCGCGAGCCTGAAGGGCTGGTGCATGTCTATCCGGGCTTCGCGCGCGAGGGTGCGGTGGGGGCCATCACCGCGCTCGATCTTGCGCCGGTGCGCGCGGCGCCGGGTGTGATTGCGGTGCTCACCGCCCGGGATATTCCCGGCGTCAATGATTGCAGCCCGTCGGTGGGCGGCGACCCGATCCTCGCCGATGGCGCCATCATGTTCCATGGCCAGGTGATTTTCGCGGTGGTGGCCGAAAGCCGCGACCAGGCCCGCCGCGCCGCGCGGCTGGCGAAGATCGCGATTGCGGCCGAGAAGCCCGCCGTGACGGTGGAGGACGCGCTGGCCTTGAAAACGGCCGATGTGGGGGCACCCTATGCCTTCATCCGCCGCGACGCGGGGAAAGCCATCGCGTCGGCGCCGCACCGGCTGTCCGAAAGCTTCCGCATCGGCGGGCAGGAGCATTTCTATCTCGAAGGCCAGGTGAGCCTCGCCATTCCGGAAGAGCATGGCGCGATGACCGTGCATTGCTCCACCCAGCACCCGTCCGAGGTGCAGCATCTCATCGCCCACATGCTGCATCTGCCGGCGGCGATGGTGACCACCGAGTGCCGGCGCATGGGCGGCGGCTTCGGCGGCAAGGAGAGCCAGGCCTCGCAATGGGCCTGCCTCGCGGCGCTCGCCGCGCATGTGACGGGCAGGCCCGCCAAGTGCCGCCTCGACCGCGACGACGACATGATCATGACCGGCAAGCGCCATGATTTCCGTGTCGACTACGAAGCGGGCTTCGACAGGCGCGGCCGCTTGCTCGGCGTTTCGGTGGACCTGCTGGCGCGCTGCGGCTTTTCGGCGGACCTGAGCAATGCGATCTGCGACCGCGCCATGTTCCACGCCGATAATGCCTATTTCTACCCCGCCGCCCGCATCGCCACGCGCCGGCTGCGCACGCATACCGTGTCCAACACCGCCTTCCGCGGCTTCGGCGGCCCGCAGGGCGTGCTGTTCGCCGAGCGCATGATGGAGGCGGTCGCCATCCTCACCGGCCAGGACCCGCTCGATGTCCGGAAAATAAATCTGTATACGGATAAGCGCGGCGTGACGCCCTATGGCATGAAGGTTGAGGACAACATCGCGCCCGCCATCATCGCGGAGCTGGAGAAAAGTTCCGATTACCGCGCGCGCCGCCGCGACATCGCTGCCTTCAACGCGCGGAACCAGATACTGAAGAAGGGGATCTCGCTGACCCCCGTCAAGTTCGGCATCTCCTTCACGCTCACCCACCTCAACCAGGCGGGCGCGCTGGTGCATGTCTATACCGATGGTTCGGTGCATCTCAATCACGGCGGCACCGAAATGGGGCAGGGGCTTTACACCAAGGTGGCGCAGGTGGTGGCCGAGGAATTTGGCATCGATGCCTCCGCGGTGCGGATCACCGCGACCACCACCGGCAAGGTGCCCAACACCTCCGCCACCGCTGCCTCCTCGGGCGCTGATCTGAACGGCATGGCGGCCCGCCAGGCGGCGGCGGCGATCCGCAACCGGCTTGCCGATTTCGCCGCCAGGCGCTGGAAGGTCGCGAAGAGCCGCATACGTTTTGAAAATGGCCAGGTGCTGATCGGCAACCGCAGCATGGCCTTCGGCGAACTGGCGCGGCAGGCGCATATGGCGCGCATCCCGCTCTCGTCCACCGGTTTCTACGCCACGCCGAAGATCGCCTGGGACCGGGCCAGGGCGAAGGGCCGCCCGTTCTTCTATTTCGCCTATGGCGCGGCCTGCTCGGAAGTGACCATCGACACGCTGACCGGCGAAATGCGGGTTGACCGCGCCGATATCATCCATGACGTGGGCCGCTCGCTGAACCCTGCCCTCGATATCGGCCAGGTGGAAGGCGGCTTCGTGCAGGGCATGGGCTGGCTCACCACCGAGGAGCTCGTCTTCGACCAGCAGGGCCGGCTGCGCACCCACGCGCCATCGACCTACAAGATTCCCTGCGCCTCCGACGTGCCGGCCGATTTCCGCGTCAGGCTGTTTGAATCGCGCGGCAACAAGGAGGACACCATCTACCGGTCGAAGGCGGTGGGCGAGCCGCCGCTGATGCTGGGCGTTTCGGTATGGACGGCGGTGTTCGACGCGATCGCAGGCCTCAGGCCCGGACGGATTCCGCAACTCGACGCGCCGGCCACGCCGGAGGCCATTCTGATGGCGGTCAAGGGCATGACGGCATGAAGACGTGGTCTCTCATCGCCCGGATGCTGGCCGCCGAGGGCGCCTGCGCGCTGGTGAGCGTGATCCGCACCGCGGGCTCCGCGCCACGCGAGGAGGGCGCTCGCATGGTGGTTGGCCGCCACGGCTTTCACGGCACCATCGGCGGCGGCGCGCTGGAATGGAAGGCGCTGGCCATGGCGCAGGGCCTTCTCGGCAAGCCGCGCCAGGTGAAGATCTTCGCCCAGTCGCTGGGCCCCGATCTGGGCCAATGCTGCGGCGGGCGGGTGACGCTGGCGGTTGAAAGCTTCGATGCGGCATGCCTCGCGGATGCTGAAGCGCATGCGGCGCGCGAGGCCGAAGGGCCGTTCACGGTTGCGGGGCGCCTGACGGGCTACGACGGTGATGAGCGCTTCGGCGAGCGGCGGCGGCCCGAGC